>NZ_JAZGTF010000005.1:0-29471 GCF_037389125.1 Photobacterium sp. MCCC 1A19761 | reverse complement strand
GCAATGGTGTCATGAACAGGAAGTCCGGATGTAAAAAGACCTTTTTGCTGAAACCACTGAAAATGTGCTTCACCGAAATCTTCAATGTCTTCCCAGCCCTCAGCTCCAGCAATCGTCGCACAAACCGTAAGAAACAGAACATCGAACAAGGGATAACTGATTTTCGCAGACTGACGAGGGTCTTGCAGATCGCCCAAATACTGAGAAAGAGCCTCGATACTCACCTTAGAACTCCCGAAAAAGGGAGTATAAGATCATAATTCGATCGGCCGGTCAAACCCACAGAATTTGGTCACAAAACGTTCGTGATCTCACCCTGGTTTGGGTGGTGAGTGGAAGTATCCATACTATTAACAAAGACCCAAAAAAGAGTTTTCAGTTTCTGGAAGACAAAGATCCCGTCGGGTATCAGGTGTTTTTAGATAGCTACCAGGCCCCGACAGATTTAAAAACATTGCAATTACTCGCGAATCATGTCATCACAATCGAGCCATTTCATCTGGAAGGCATTGGAAATGAATAAGCCAGGGAGCAAGCAATGGCTTTGGAAACATCGAAATTATGGACAAACAATACATTTCCCGGGGTCGAGCTGCTTTCAGCCCGTTATACCAAGTTTGAATTTACCAAGCACTGGCATGATGAACTGGCCATTGGTGTGATTGAATCGGGTGCGGAGGGGTTATTTTACCGAGGGCAAAATTTGTTGGTGCCTCAACGCCACATTGTTGCGATTAATCCGGCTGAGGTGCATACCGGTTTTTCCGGGACACCGGAGGGCTGGCGCTACCGGATGTTTTATTTCGACCTGAATGAACTGGCGCAACAATTTGCCAGCCGGGCGCTGCCAGTGGACCCGATTGTTGACCGCACGGTGATTGACGATGCGGAGCTGTTCGAGACCTTATTGCAACTGCATGTCTCGTTAGAGCACCCTTCATTTGAACTCACCAAAGAAACTTTATTTGTCCTGGCGCTGGAGAAGTTATTTTCACAATATGGCTCGGCCAGAGAAGAGCAATCGAGTCGCCATGACACAAACAGTAGTTATCTCGCGCGAGAATTCATCCTCGATCATTACGAAGCCAATCCGTCGCTCGCCGATCTGGAGCAAATTACCAACTGCTCGAAGTTCCAGCTCATTAAGAGCTTTAAAGCAACGTTTGGCATTACGCCGCACCAGTATCTCTTGTTGGTAAAAGTCCACCGGGCCAAACAGTTGCTGTCGCAAGGCCTGAGCTGTGTGGATGTTTCCCTGACGTGCGGGTTTTACGACCAAAGTCATTTCAGCCGAAATTTTAAAAAAGCATTCGGCGTCTCGCCTTCGAATTATTCCGGGGCCTGACACCGACCGTTCAATTTCATACAAGATCGCTCCGATTCATCTGGCTAACATGGCGCTATTGATGAAGGAGGTAAGTATGAGTTTGTTTATTGTTTGGTTGGGTGTCATGTTTCCGCTGGTATTCAGCCCGGGACCGGCAAATATCGTTTTTGCAGCATCGGGTGCCAGTGTCGGGATCAAACGTTCGATCCCTTTATTGGCCGGGGTGGATAGTGTTTTCATTCTGAAGTCGATTGTGATTGGTTACGGCCTGGGTGAGGTCGTGCATGCACGTCCCGAGCTGATGAATGGCATGCAACTGCTGGGGGCGGCTTATTTAATCTATTTATCGGTGAAGTTTGTGCGATCGACTTCAACGAAACTTGATGGAGAAGCCAAAGCGTTGGGGTTTGTCGATGGCCTGCTGATCCAGGTTCTGAACAGCAAAGGTTGGCTGATGGTTTTCCTGATGTTTACCTTGTTTGCTGATCAATCTCAGGCAGCATTCGGTGAGCAAGGTATTCTCATCTTGATTTTCTGGTTAGCGGTCCTGAACATTTCCATGCATTTTGTTTGGGTTTCAATTGGCGATGTGTTGTCCAGGATCTCCAGTAGTGAGCGCTATGAAAAAGCACTGAACTGGTTCTATGCAGGATGTCTGGTCGCGGTCGCTATTTGGCTCATGATTGAAAATCCTATGATACGAAGCATGATTTAGCCTTCGGTGGCGTGACGCCAGTGGGAGCGGTAACACTGGGGCGGGGTGACGACACAAAATGACGTCGCCCCGTTTTTCCATGGCGGCGATGTTGCTTTATTGCTTCTCCCGAATGCAGTTCAGTGCATCCTGAACCACAGTTCGGTAGTCCATGGTGCCGAAAACTTTCCCCTCAATTTTGAATACCGGGATGTCATAGTGTGCCATGGCGTCTTTGGCAAACTGGTACTGATGGTGCACCTGGGGGGACACGTAGACCACTTCAATGTTATCGACATACAGTTTGGTAAAGTCGGAATCCGCCAGTGCCTCGATACCGGAAAACATTACGTAATAGGGTAAATTCGATTCATCAATGAATTTTTGCATCCGTTGCGCCAGCATACTGGAGGTCATGCCTCCGGCGCAGACAACCGCGATAATGCGTCGACCGTTGATCTCACGTTTTAAGTTGTCTTCAAAAAAAATGCTCATGTCAGCTTTCTCTAGCAGTAGTGTAGTGACCCGAACGACTTGCCCGAGTCGGAAGATGGCACTCAAGATACAGGGGGATAGTGTGCGGAATCAGGTGCATAATGAATTGATGGGAAACGGTTCACGGAATATTCTCTTTGCCCGTCGGCCGACAGTATGTCGATGGACCGTTGACGGCTCGCCGGGCTGTTCCGTCGTGGTGGAAAGCGTGACCCGAACACAAAACAGCAAAGCACGTCTCTGATTCTTTTCAGAATTTTTCGCATGGGCAACATAGTTCAATTCCTTGAAAATGACACGCTTGCCCCGCTTAATTTCATGACATTCTCAATAAATGGACAGTTGTTCCAGTTTTAATTCTTATGCTTAAAGCTGATACGAATAATCTCGAAGCAATGGGTTAGGAGTTGGTGATGTTTGTCAAAAACAGTTCTTGGGTCGTCCTGATTTTGCTCGCTGCATGTTCGAGCTCCAAAAATTCCAGCGAACAGGATCTGGCATTTCAGCTCAGCGAGCTAAAAATGGTGAAAGCACCGGAGTCGTCGGCGGGTGTTGCCTCAAAATTTGAGCTGAAGTCGCAAAGCCATAAGCATTACTGGCATTGTTTAAACAATGAATCGTGTGAAACAGAATACGCCGGATCGTTTTTCCTCCATGATACCGATACCGGGGTGGTGCCGTTATGGGCATCCGTCGAGACAGATTTACTCTACGATACGTGTAACGTGAACTTTGAATTGGACACCAATTCAGATCTGTATACGTTTCAAAAGAATGCCCAGTATGCGGAATACGGTTGGCCCGGGAAAAAAGAGGGCAAAACCGATCGGGTGGTGGGGAAAGCGATTCTCAGAAGTCCGATATACGGGACCTGGGAAGTGACCTGGAAAAGTGACAACTGCTATTGAGTCACGAGGAACCCCAGCGCAAAGCTGGGGTTTTTGTTTCAGTATTTTACAGCCTTGTTTGATCAGACCTGTCATCCATTGAACCACGATGTCGTGAATCCTGAATGTGCAAGGTCAGTGTTCGTGATGCTTGCTGATAAGACACAAACTTTATTATCCACGCTATAGTTGTGGTTACTGGTTGGCGACTAAAGCTAAGGCGATGCTTTGGTTGAGTTTGGTTCAGCTTGTCATAACGGAAAAAGAGACTATGTACACCAAGCGCCTGTCATGTATCCTGCCGGGAAATATGCACTATCACGCCCATATTGAGATCAATCCGAAAGGTTATCTCCGGGTCCATTTGGTTGAAGTCGATCAAACGTATGAAGCGGCGTTTAAAGATTTACGTTTCGAGCGTCACGGAACGCTGCCGAGTATCGTCTGCTGCGAATTTGCAAAACCGCCCCAGAAAGACTGGCATGTTTATCTGTCGGTGAATGATGCCAGAGCACTGATTCATTCAATGGTTGAAGCGAGTGAAGAGTACGAAGCGTTGATGCGGGATTTGTAGACCCGCGGATCCGTTTGGTTCTAACACGGTGGCCTTGCGGCTTTTTTGTGAAAATGGTGGCAATTCTGTGTTCCTCATTGTATTTGTGCTGCAGAGCAGGCACAGTGGCTCGATTGTATGCTCATGGATCGAGGTTTAAGGAAGAGATGATCAGTCACCATAAATACACGCTTGCAGGCTGCGTTGCCATTTTGTTGTGGAGTACGATCGTCGGACTGATCCGCAATGTCACCGAGCAACTGGGGCCGATTGGCGGCGCTGCGATGATCTATACCGTCAGCTCGGTGTTGCTGATTGTGTTTGTCGGCGCGCCAAAATTGAAAAGTTTCTCAACCAAATATCTGATATTGGGTGGTTTTCTCTTTGTCAGCTATGAAATCTGCCTGTCGCTGGCGTTAGGAATGGCCAATGACCGGATTCAGGCCGTGGAGATGGGGGTGATCAACTATCTCTGGCCGTGTTTGACGGTGTTACTGGCCGTGCTGGTGAGTAATAAACCGGTCAATAAACTGCTCTATCCGGCCCTGGCATTGTCTTTTGTGGGCGTGGCCTGGACGGTGAGCGGCGATCAGGGATTGTCGGCAGCGCAACTGATGGCCAATGTACAGACCAATCCGATCAGTTATACGCTGGCCCTGACCGGTGCCTTCCTCTGGGCGGTGTATTGCAATATCACCCGTCGGTTGGCGGATGGGAAGAATGCGATTACCTGGTTTTTTATCGCCACAGCCCTGGCATTGTGGGTGAAGTATTGCTTCAGTAGCGAGCCGCCGATGACATGGAACGTGGGGGTGGGTGTTGATCTGCTGCTGGTCGCCATTGCGATGGGGGGCGGTTATGCGTTTTGGAATATCGGGATCATCGGCGGCAACATGATTTTTCTGGCGACGATGTCTTATTTCACGCCGGTGTTTTCAACCTTCCTGTCGGCCATGATCCTGGATATCGAGCTGACAACCAGTTTCTGGCAGGGTGTGATCATGGTCACTGTCGCCTCTTTGCTGTGCTGGTGGCTGACACGGGACAAGCCGCAATCGTCACCAGACACGGAGCTGGCCGAAGAAGGGGTATAACAGCGACTGCGCTGAAAGCGATACACCGGTTTTCAGACCGCCTTCAAAGTGCCGCAAAAGGGCGCGTTCGTTGATCGAGCGCGCCCTTTTGTTTTGGCTATAATGGGGGGGCATGTAAAAGTGTCCGCTCTTCCGCCGCAAAGCCCCGGATAAAATCATAAAAATCAAAGATGCCATTTGATGCACGGTGGAGTTTGAACAACATCTGATCCCGGCGTTGGGAATTTCGTTTTAATAGCGTGACCCATTCGCAGAGAGAGCAAATAACGATGTTAGTAAGTAACGTGATGGATGAGATCCGAACCGAGCAGGCAAAAGAAAACTGGCTGGCGTACTGGAAGTATTTCAGCCGCTGTCAGGATCAGTATTGCGCCGAGATCAATTGCCTGAACCCGCAGCATCATGGGGTATTGGTCAAAACGCAGCGCGCCGGTGATGCGGAAATTTATGTGATCCCGATGTGCAAAGATCACAGCGATAATTTTACCGCGCTGTTTGAAATTGCAGACAACACGGCGATTGTACCGGCCTCCTATACCCTGTAACAGGCAGTCGCTCGCGACGCATGAGGCTGCATTCATTGCTATACCTTGGCACGCTGCGAGCGACATGAGCCGCATCAGGCTTTTTTCTGGTAGATCCGCTCGGGTCGACCGACTTTGCCGTGTTGGATCACGGCTTCCAGAAACCCACTGGCCGTAGAAAATTCCAGATACCGCCGGGCGGTGGTCTTGCTGATCCCGATGGATTTTCCGAGAGAATCGGCGGTGTGCTGAACGTCCTCGATATCAAACACTTCTTTGATTTTGTTCAGTGTCAGCTCGTCAATCCCTTTGGGCAGGTGTTCATGCTGTTTGTTTTTTGACTGGAAGTTAAACAGCTCATCGACGTGTCGTTGATTGACGCTGTCACTGGCCCGCAGCGAGCTGGTGTATTTCAGGTAGCGATCCAACGAATCTTTCAGCCGGTCATAAGAGATCGGCTTGAGCAGGTAGTCGAACACGCCGCACCGAACCGCCTCGCGCACCGTTTCCATCTCACTGGCGGCGGTGATGAAAATGACATCAGGTGGTGATTTCGCGGTGGTGATTTCTTTGAGAAAATCGATCCCTTTGCCATCCGGTAAGAAATTATCCAGTAAAATTAGTTTGGGTTTTAACAGGCGCACCATGTTCCGGGCTTCGGCGACGTTTTTGGCGACGCCAATCGGGCGAAAACGGCGGGTTTGCTGAAGGTAGTGGGTGTGGAATTCAGCAATATTGGATTCATCTTCCACGATCAAAACATCAAAAAGTTCCATCTTTACAGCTCTTATGGTTATTAGAAATCGTATTGGGTATAAACAGAGAAAAAATAGTGCCTTGCGGCTCGGCATCATCGACCAGAATGGAGCCGCCTGCCTGGGTGACAAAGCTATGGACTAAGTAGAGTCCAATGCCGTGCCCCGGCTGATTTTTACTGGAGACGCCCTTGGTAAACAGGGAATCGGCGATGTTATCCGGGATCCCGGGACCGTTGTCGGCGACTTCAATCACCAGCTCATCGCCGGCATCGGTCAGCAGAATCGAGATGGTTTGATGGCTGTCCGGGTTCTTCAGCGTCGCCTCAAAGGCATTGTCGAGCAGGTTGCCGACGACTGCCGCCAGCTCGTCGGGCGTGATGTTGACCGGATCGGCATTAAGCTCGCAGCAGGGGTCAAATTCTAGGGTCAGACCCAGCTCTTTGGCCCGGCAGTATTTGCCGAGCAGCTGACCGGCGATGACCCGTGAGCGGAACGTCTGGGCGATATAATCAATCAGTTGTTGCTTGTCTTCCGTTTCGCTGCGAATGGCCTTTAAGGCTTCGGCATAGGCGCCGATTTGGATCAGGCCGCCGATGGTGGATAACCGGTTGGCATGTTCGTGGCTGAGGACACGCAGATTGTCGGTATGCTGGTGGATTTGGCTCAACTGCGAGGTGAGGGTGTTGAGATCATCGCGTTTGCGAAAACTCACCACCCATCCGGCATGATCCCGGACCGTTTCCGCAAGGCCGGGCTCATCCTCCCAAATATTGACCCGATTGGCGATGAGGGTTTCGCCGTTGCAGGCAATCAACTCATCTTTCATGTCGGCCGGTGCAAGTTCGCCCCGCTGGTTCCGGCCGGTAAAGAAATCTGCCGGGGTGATGAACTCACTGGCCTGACGGCCGACCAGATAACCGGGCGGATAGGCAATGCCCAGAATGGACAGCGCACGTTTGTTTACTGACAAGATGCGTCCCTGACCGTCGACAGCGATTACCCCTTCATAGACGGCTTGCAGCACCGACTTCTGGACCCGAAATGCCAGGGCAATCTCTTCCGGCTCCATGTTATACATCTGGCTTTTAATATGCCGGGTAAACACCCAGGCGCCGAATGAGGTGGCAAACAGGATCATCAGAAGTGTTAGCGACAGGGGCTGGAGGTAAGTAAACATCCAGTCACTGATATTTTCCTGTAAGTAACCGACCGAGACCACGCCAATCACTTCTCCGGTTTGGGTGACGATCGGGGATTTGCCTCGAATGGAGCGGCCGAGGCTGCCTTTGGCATAGGAGTAATAGTGCTCGCCCTGCTCCAGGGCCCGGCGGTTATCGCCGCCTTTCATTTTCAGGCCGATTTTCTTCTCGTCAGGGTGGGCTAAGCGGATCCCGTCCTGATCGCCGACCACAATAAAGTTGGCGTCGGAAATTCCCTGCAGGCGTTTAATTTCACGCTGAATGCCATCTAAGTTATTGCGTTTTACTTCTTCAATCAGTTGGGGATCGCTGGCGATTTCCCGGGCCTGAACCACGGCACGGGTGCTGATTTGATGCTCCAGGGTGTTGGCAAGGGTGCGATGGAAGAAGACGAATACCAGCGACAGCTGTACGGTGACGAGAATAACCAGCAGCAACCAAACGCGTTTGCGAAATGACAGCCGACTGCAGATGTAGCGATGGAGAAGGTTGTGAATCAAAGGAAGCATAATCGTCATCTATACCAGTCAGTTGAAGCGAGTTTAGCGAGGGTATCCGGATAAAATATTGATCGGGATCTAGAACGATCCCGATCTGATATCCTGATTAACAGAAGTGTTAATTAGCCCCCCAGAACGTATTTGATCATCACCCCGGCGGCGACAGCGGAGCCAATGACTCCGGCGACGTTTGGCCCCATCGCATGCATCAGCAGGAAGTTCTGGGCATTGGCCTCCAGTCCGACCTTGTTTGACACCCGGGCTGCCATTGGCACGGCCGAAACGCCTGCCGAACCAATCAGCGGATTGACTTTTTCTTTGGTAAAACGGTTCATCAGTTTCGCCATCAGCACCCCGGCGGTGGTGCCGATACAGAAGGCGACGATCCCCAGCAGCAGAATGCCGATGGTTTCGGCCTGGAGGAACTTATCCGCCACCAGTTTCGAGCCAACGGATAGGCCCAGGAATATCGTGACGATATTGATCAGGGCGTTCTGGGCGGTGTCGCTCAAGCGCTCCACCACACCACACTCCCGCATCAGGTTGCCGAAACAGAACATCCCCAGCAACGGTGTGGCCGACGGCAGCAGCATGGCGATCAACACCAGCAGCATCAGCGGGAAGCAGATTTTTTCGACCTTGCCGACCTGACGCAACTGTCTCATGGTGATCTGGCGCTCGGCCTCGGTGGTCAGTGCGCGCATGATCGGCGGCTGGATCATCGGCACCAGCGCCATGTAGGAGTAGGCGGCCACGGCAATGGCACCCAGCAGTTCAGGCGCCAGCATGCTGGAGACATAAATGGCGGTCGGGCCATCGGCACCGCCGATAATGCCGACGGCGGCGGCTTGCGCTACGCTAAAATCCATCAGACCCAGAGAGCTGAAACCCAGCGCGCCGAGGACGGTGGCGAAAATCCCGAATTGCGCAGCCGCGCCCAGCAGCAGGGTTTTCGGGTTCGCCAGGAGCGGACCGAAATCCGTCATCGCCCCCACACCCATGAAAATGATCAGTGGGCCGGCACCGGAGGCAATGGCGATGCTGTAGAACAGGTACAGCATGCCGTCGCTATAGAGGTGTTCTTCGGCCAGCAGACGGATGGTGGCGAGTTCGGACGGGGTGGCCGACGCCAGTGCTGCCTTGATATCCGCCGCAGATGAGGTGGTGAGTTCCAGCACCGAGGCAAACGCCTGCATCACTTCCGGCTTTCCGGCATGCAGGGCATTTTCAACTGCGGAAAGGGCCAGCCCGGCGTCCGGCAGGTTCGCCAGGATCCCGCCAAAGCCAATTGGAACCAGCAACAGGGGCTCGAACTGTTTGACAATAGCCAGATACAGCAGGCCGAAGCCCACGGCAATCATGATGGCTTGTCCCCAGGAGAGGTGAAATATGCCAAAGTCGTTCATTAATGCGGTGATTTGTTCCATAACTGCCTTACCTCATTAAGCCAGCATCAGCAACGAGTCGCCAACCTGGACTGCGTCACCTTCACTGACCTCAATGCTGGCAATCACGCCGCTACGTGGCGCTTTGATTTCCGTTTCCATCTTCATCGCTTCCAGGATCAGCAACACATCGCCTTCTTCAACTTGCTGGCCCGGTTTGGTCTGAACCTTCCAGATAGTTCCAGCCAGCGGCGCGGTCATCGGCTCGGCATCTGCGGCGGCAGGCGCCGGTGCTGCGGATGCGGCCGGTGCGGCGGTCTGGACTTGGGTGACATCACCGCCTTCATTGACCTGAACCACATAGCTTTGGTTGTTGACGGTGATGGTGTATACGCCGGACGTTGCTGAATTGGACATGGATTGCTTCTCGTTGTTTGTCGTTTTGGATGCGGTTGAGGTTGTAGTTGTCGTTGTCGCTGTTGGGGTGGATGCGTCAGGTGCCGGTTCAAAGGCACTCGGATTGTTGCGGTTTTCGAGGAATTTCCAGCCGACCTGAGTAAACAGGGCCACGGTCAGGACATCATCGATGGTGTTTTCGGCCAGGGAGATGCCTTTGGCTTTGGCCTCGGTTTTCACCGCGTCAACCAGTGCTGCCATTTCCGGGGCCAGTTTGTCCGCCGGGCGGCAGGTGATGGCGGTGTCGCCATTAAGCACCCGGGCCTGGAGCGCGTCGTTCACTGCGGCCGGGGTACGGCCATATTCACCTTTCAGGACCCCGGCGGTTTCCTTGGTGATGGTTTTGTAGCGCTCGCCCATCAGGATGTTAATCACCGCCTGGGTGCCAACGATCTGTGAGGTTGGGGTGACCAGCGGCAGGTGGCCGAGATCCTCGCGAACCCGCGGGATTTCTTCGAGCACCTGATCCAGCTTGTCGAGGGCATTTTGCTGTTTGAGCTGGCTTTCCATGTTGGTCAGCATGCCGCCGGGCACCTGGGCAACCAGAATACGTGAATCGGTGCCTTTGAGCTGGCCTTCAAACGCGCTGTATTTTTTGCGCACGTCACGGAAGTAGGCCGCAATGCTTTCCAGTTTTTCTATGTTCAGCCCGGTGTCATACGGGGTGTCTTTGAGGCTGGCGACCAGCGATTCGGTCGCCGGGTGGCCGTAGGTGCCGCTCATCGAAGAAATTGCGGTATCGACCCGATCAACCCCGGCTTCAATGGCTTTCATCAGTGTCATGTCGGCCAGACCGGCGGTAGCGTGGCAGTGCAGGTGCAAATTAACATCAACCTGCTGTTTCAGGGTCGATACCAGTTCATAGGCTTCATAAGGGGTGAGAATGCCTGCCATGTCTTTGATGGCGATGGAATCAACGCCTTGTTCGGACAGTTGCTGGGCAACATCGATCCAGGTTTGCATGCCGTGCGCCGGGCTGGTGGTATAACACAGGGTTCCCTGAGCGTGCGCGCCTTGTTTTTTTACTGCCTCGATTGCGCGCGCCATGTTGCGCGGATCATTCATGGCATCAAAAACCCGGAACACGTCCATGCCGTTGGCGACGGCACGCTCGATAAAGGTATCGACCACATCATCGGCGTAGTGACGGTAGCCAAGCAGGTTCTGGCCGCGCAGCAACATCTGGAGCGGGGTTTTCGGCATGGCTTTTTTTAGCTCGCGCAGCCGGTACCAGGGATCTTCGCCCAGAAACCGGATGCAGCTGTCGAAGGTCGCACCTCCCCAGCATTCCAGAGACCAGTAGCCGATGTCATCCAGCTCGCTCGCAATCGGCAGCATATCGTCAAGCCGCATGCGGGTGGCGAATAATGACTGGTGGGCATCGCGCAGTACGACATCGGTCAGGCCGATCGGTTTTTGAATAACAGACATGTCTATCCCCTAGTAACGTGATGATTGTGTGATTTTTTTATGGTGAATGGCGGCGGCCATAACCGCGACCAGCTGTTCGTTTGTCTGCGCAGATGCAGGTTGCGATGTCCGTTTAGGTTTCGGTACAACCGGTGGCGGTGCGAAGCGCGCCACGGCTTGTGACAGCATTGTGGTCGCGAAAATCAGAAAAACCAGAAAGACCATGACAAAGCCCATGCCGAGCATGAGCAGGTTAAGGCCTTCGGTAAATAGGTGTTGTTCCATTCAAAACTCCAAATCGACAGGAAAGGAGAGCGTGTTGCCACGCTCTCCTGAGGTGAACGCGGGGTTAACCGCCGAGCATGCCGAAGACGACACTGGCGATGACCAGCACGATACCGCCACCCAGACGCGAGGAGATTTGGGCATAAGACAGCAGGCTCATTCGGTTTGAGGCCGCCAGCACTTCCAGGTCACCCGAGCCGCCGCGGTTGGCCATACACAGGCCGGCCGTGATTGAAGATTCAATCGGGTAGAAGCCCATCAACCAGCCGCCGATGGATGCCCCCAGAATGGCGCCCATCACAATCAGTGTGGCGATGAAGACGTTAGTGAAGGTCAGTGCCGCCAGGATTTCGCCGATATCGGTGTAGGCAATCCCGACACCCACCATCAGGACCCACAGCAGCTGCTTGGAGAAGAAAGTCGACAGGCGCTTGGCCCCTTCTTTGATTTCGTCGGTACACAGGCCGGAGGCGTTCAGGGCTGCGACCAGAATCACCATGTAAGCAAAGGTGTGAATTTTCACATCACCAAAGCCCGGCAGGATGTCTTTCGACAGGGAGTAAGCGAAGGTGTAGATTCCGGCTGCCAGCATCAGGCCAATCGCAATTTCACGGTGGGTAATGGTGACTTCTTTGTCCTGAGTCTCGACATCAAAGTTTGATTTACGCAGCAGTTCGCCGTTACCGCTCAGAGACGGGAATTTTTCGCCGATGTTGTTCAGCACGGCCGCAGCCACGATGGCGACGATGTTGGCGATGGTCAGGATGGCAATCGCTACCGAGTAGTACTGCTCTTTCGAGCCGCCGGTCACGGATTCGTAGATCTCAGACAGAGGAATTGCACCGGCACCGTTACCGCCCCCCATGATTGGCAGCACATACAGCATCATGATGCGATCAACCGGGATCCCGAACAGCATCCCACCCAGAATCCCCAGAATCGATGCGCCCAACACGGCCGCCAGAATGGTCGGGATATAGCCCAGCAGGGATTTCAGCAGCAGATTCCGGTTCACCGCCAGAATGGAGCCGGTGATCAGGACCGCAATAAACAAGTCCAGAAAATCGGTATCTTTCATGACGGCAGTGACGACATCGATTTCCCGCTGCGACAGCAGGCCGATGTGGACGAACCAGGCCGCGACCAGGAAGATCATCACGGGTGCGCCACCGATATATTTGTTGAATATCGGCAGGCGTTTGCCGATTTCACCAAAAATGGCGCCGATGACGAACATAAAGGCGAAACCGCCGACGATGTTATTGGGTAAGGTATCGGTGACGTGTGCCGCCAAAAGAATAAAGCCTAAGACACAAAAGAGAGAGACAGGCAGCCCGAATATCCTGACTTGAGATAATAAGCCAAGCGCCGGGCTTCTTTCTTTTGCAATATTATTGTGCAGGGTTTTTTCATTCATTTTCTATTTATCCATGGTTGAATATCCTTTTTCAATTTATGGCTTTATTGAGTCGTCAAATGTGAGTGTGATCATTTCTCGCTGTGGAATAAAATCGGCTTATGAATTTTAAGATTTTTATTCCCTTGTTTCCTTTTAAAACAAAAGCTTAAAAAATTAAAAACGTTAAAGTCATAAAGAGTTTTTAGGCGCGGCCAGAACTCGATATGTGTCATTATTTTTCATGCGTCGCTCTTGCATCATGAACGTCAGTCACCAATGAGGACAGCGTTCATGTTTGATACTTATACGTTTAGCCGCGTTTCAGCAGGCAATAGGGAAAAAGTCGAACCTATTCGTGCGTTTCTGGTCGAGCAAGATTTGGATATCGATTCGGATGTCGAATATTTCGTGGTGGCCTATTCAGACCAGCATGTCATCGGATGCGGCGGGATTGCGAGCAACATTCTGAAATCGATCGCCATTGCGCCCGCGCTCCAGGGCAGCGGCTTCTCGCTCAAGTTGATGACGGAACTGACGAACTTTGCCTATGAGATGGGACGCTTCCACCTGTTCTTGTTTACCAAACCGGAAAATATTCCATTGTTCCGCGCCACCGGATTTTTCCCCATAGCGCAGGTCGGCGAACAACTGGCATTGCTGGAAAACAGTAAGAATAAACTGTCGCGCTATTGCCAACAGCTGTCTTTATTAAAGGTGCAGGCACCCAAAGTCGGCAGCATCGTGATGAATGCCAATCCTTTTACCTTGGGGCATCAATATTTAGTCGAAAAGGCTGCCAGTGAATGTGATTGGCTGCATTTATTTGTGGTGCAGGAAGAAGGCAGTGAGTTTGCTTATATGGATCGCTTTGACATGATCCAGCAGGGCACCCGACATATTGCAAACCTGACCGTGCATCCTGGATCGAAATATATTATTTCCAAGGCAACGTTCCCCACTTATTTTATTAAAGATCAGGGCGTGGTGGATTATTGCCATACCGCCATCGATCTACAGATTTTCCGCCAGCATATCGCACCGGCACTCGGGATCACCCATCGCTTTGTCGGCACCGAACCCCATTGTGTGGTGACCCGCAACTATAACCAGCAGATGCAACATTGGCTGCATTCTCCGCTGGTCGAGAGCCCGGCTATTGAATGTGTCGAAGTACCGCGACTGACGTCCGGTGAGCAGCCTATTTCGGCTTCCCGGGTTCGCGCCTTATTGGTTCGGGGCGACTTTGGTGCGCTTGAGACGCTCTTGCCCCGAACCACCCTTGAGCACCTGAGACACGAGCCGCTCAGAGCGGGCGTTCAGCCCCCGGTTGCTCAACCCTATGATTCTGTCGTGGCGTAATTTGCCGCGAGCATTCATGTCCATCATCCAATAACAAGGTTTAACCGATGAATATTACCCAACCCGCCTTTGCAGGCACGCTGGAGTCCAGTGATCTGCAAGTTCGTATTGCGCCCAATCCCGATACCGGGATCCAACTGACGCTCGACAGTACCGTGGAGAAGCAGTTCGGCAAAGCCATTGAAGCCCTGATCTGCGACACGCTGGAACAGCTGGGCGTAACCTCCGCCATTCTGGACGTCGAAGACAAGGGCGCATTGGACTGCGTGATCAAAGCGCGCGTTCAGGCTGCCGTGATGCGAGCCGCTGATTCCAATGATATCTACTGGAGCAAATTATCATGAGTAAACTTCGTCGCAGCATGCTGTTTGTGCCCGGTGCCAACGCCGCCATGCTCAGCAATACCTTCATCTACCAGCCGGATACCATCATGTTCGATCTGGAGGACTCCGTCTCCCTGCGCGAGAAAGACACGGCCCGGATGCTGGTGTTCAATGCGTTGCAGCATCCGCTGTATCAGGACATTGAGACCGTGGTGCGGGTCAACCCGCTGGATTCAGAATTCGGCCTCAAGGATCTTCACGCCGTGGTTCGCGGCGGCGTTGATGTGGTGCGGCTTCCGAAAACCGACAGTGCCGAAGATGTGCTGGAAATGGAGCGCCACATCAAAGATATCGAGCGACTGTGCGGCCGTGAAGTGGGCAGCACCAAGATGATGGCAGCGATTGAGAGTGCCCGAGGGGTGATCAATGCGGTGGAGATTGCCCACAGTTCCCCACGGCTGATCGGCATCGCGCTGGGGGCGGAAGATTATGTCCGCGATCTGCGTACCCAGCGTTCCCCGGAGGGCATCGAGTTGCTGTTTGCCCGCTGCTCGATCTTGCAGGCCGCGCGCTCTGCCGGGCTGATGGCGTTTGATACCGTCTATTCCGACGTCAACAACGAGGAAGGCTTCCTCAATGAAGCCGAGCATATCAAGCAACTGGGCTTTGACGGCAAATCTCTGATCAACCCGCGTCAGATTGAACTGCTGCACAACGTTTTCGCGCCGACCCAGGCGGAAGTGGATCACGCTCACGCGGTGATCGAAGCGGCGGAAGAAGCCGAGAAGAAGGGCCTGGGCGTGGTCTCCCTGAACGGCAAGATGGTCGACAGCCCCATCATCGAGCGAGCCCGTTGGACGCTGCAAAAAGCACAATCCGGTATTAAACAGTAAGGCATTCCCATGACGATGAATACATTCCCTGGCCTGTTGCCAACCCATGAACTTGAAGCCCGCAATCTGGTTGCGTTTACCGATGCCAATACCATCACCCCGCATCTGGCGGATGAAACCGGCAAGTGCTCGCGCAAGCTCAAAGCGACCCTGAAAGAAGCCATTCTGGATATGGGACTGGAAGACGGGATGACCATCTCGTTTCACCACGCGTTCCGGGGTGGTGATAAAACCGTGAATCTGGTGATGGCGGTGATTGCCGAGATGGGCTTTCAAAACCTGACGTTGGCGTCAAGCTCGCTGACCGGGGTGCATGCCCCGCTGGTGGAGCACATCAAAAACGGCGTGGTGACCAAAATCTATACCTCCGGTATTCGCGGTGAACTGGCTGAAGCAATCTCCGGTGGTCTGCTGGCCGAGCCGGTTCACATTCACTCCCACGGCGGTCGGGTGCATCTGGTTCAAAGCGGTGAGCTGCAAATTGATATTGCTTTCCTCGGTGTGCCTTGTTGCGACGAGTACGGCAATGCCAACGGCTTCCACGGGAAATCCCGTTGCGGCTCTCTGGGTTACGCCAAAGTCGATGCCGAGCATGCCCGTAAAGTGGTAATGCTGACAGAATCTCTGGTGGGTTATCCGAACCATCCGGCCTCGATTACCCAGGATCGCGTTGATGCTGTGGTTCAGGTCGAGGAAGTGGGCGATCCGTCGAAAATCGGGGGCGATGCGACCCGTCTGACCAAGAACCCGCGTGAGTTGCTGATTGCCAAGCAGGCGGCGGAAGTCATCGCCCATTCCGGTTATTTCAAAGACGGCTTTACCCTTCAGACCGGCTCCGGCGGGGCATCTCTGGCCGTGACCCGATTCCTGGAAGACAAAATGGTCCGTGAAGGCATTACGGCGGAATTTGGTCTGGGCGGGATCACGTCGACCATGGTCGAAATGCACGAGAAGGGGCTGATCAAGCACCTGCTGGATGTGCAGTGCTTTGATGCCGGGGCGGCGGACTCACTGTCGCGCAATCCGCACCATATCGAAATTTCGGCTAATGAATATGCCAACCCGTTATCGAAAGGCGCGGTGGTGGACCGGCTGGATGTGGTGATCCTCAGTGCGCTGGAAATTGATACCGACTACAACGTCAACGTGATCACCGGTTCTGACGGGGTGATCCGCGGCGCTTCCGGCGGGCACAGCGATACGGCTGCTGCGGCGAACCTGTCGATCATTGTTGCGCCGCTGGTTCGCGGTCGGATCCCGACGGTGGTGAAGCAGGTGACCAATGTGATCACCCCGGGACAGTCGATTGATGTACTGGTCACCGACCATGGCATTGCGGTGAACCCGGCCCGGGAAGCGATGAAGGCTCGCTTGATCGCGGCAGGCTTGCCGGTGGTAGAGATTGCAGACCTGCAGGCGCGCGCGGAAATGCTGACCGGTGTACCGGCCCCGATTGAATTTGAAGAGCGGATTGTCGGCTATGTTCGCTACCGTGACGGCTCTGTCATTGATGTGATTAAGCAGGTGAAAGCATGACCCAAACTGTCTCTCTGTCGGAAGTCAGCCTGATGGAAGTGCTGGCCAATAAAGAAGCCCGGGTGAAGAGACAGCAGGAGTGGCTGAAAAGCCACTCTTTGCCCCTGATCTCTTTCAGCGTCAATATGCCGGGTCCGGTCAAGATGAGCGAGGCGGCGATGCACATTTTCAACCAGGGTGTCGATGCGGTCATCGAAGCCTGTGGCAGCCACGGCTGGACGATTGTGACCCGCCAGTTGCTCCAGCAAAAAACCGGGCCGGAAGGGGTGTTTGTGGTCGATGCGCCGTCAGCCTCGTTGCTCAAGCTGGCGATGATGCAGGTCGAAAACGGGCATCAGCTGGGCCGATTGATGGATCTGGATGTGCTGGGAACCGACGGCAAAATCATTTCCCGTCAGGGTAGCCGAATGGCCCGGCGTCAATGCTTGCTCTGCGAAGAAGATGCGGTCGTTTGCGCACGCTCCCGGCGCCACGACTTACAGGCCCTGCTCGGCAAAATTAATGAGATGACAAGCTATGGCTAATACTGCAGTGAATCTGCTGGTTGATCCTGCGTTGTTTCGGGTCGAGACCCCGCAAGGCAAGCTGCCGCTGATCAACCTGTTCCAACTGGTGGGCGATCTGGGTTTTCACGCCATGATGCTGGAAGTCCACCTGACGCCTAAACCCGGTCTGGTGGATCTCTACTCCCGCGGAGCGCACACCGATATGGATATCCAGACGTTTATCGCCAGCGCCGAGGCGATTCATCCCTATCTGGATAAGTTCGCCTACGCCGGTTGGCAGTGCGCCGGCCAGCCGGTCCACACGCTGCTGGCCGCGCTGCGCCCAATCGGGCTTGAAGCGGAGCAAGCGATGTTCCGTGCCACCCGGGGCGTGAATACCCACAAAGGGATGATTTTCAGTTTAGGCCTGGTGTGTGGTGCCGTCGGCTGGCTGCGCGGCAAGCAAATTGCTTTTGATGCGATGCATATCAGCCAGACCATCAAGCAGTGCTGTTCGCATCTGGTTCGGGACGAACTGCGCGGCAATACGGGGCGGCAACCGGCGACGTCAGGTGAGCAGATCTTTCAGCAATATGGGTTGAGCGGCGCCCGGGGAGAAGCAGCGTCCGGGCTGGCAACCGTTATGACTCGGGCATTGCCGTGCTACGAAGCCTCGATTGCCGAGGGATTTTCAACCGAGCAGGCGTTGTGGCAAACCTTGCTGGTCCTGATGGCTGAAAATCCCGATACCAATGTCGTTTCCCGCGGTGGTCTGGCCGGTTTGCAGTATGTACAGGCACAGGCACAAGCGTTGCTGGCCCAAGGTGGCGGCATGTATCCGGGCATCGAAGATGAGTTGATCGCAATGGACCAGCGTTTCATTGAACGCAATTTAAGCCCGGGCGGCAGTGCCGATTTGCTGGCGGTGACCTGGTTGCTGGCGCAGCTGAACGAGTTCAACCGAAAACAAGCTGGATAAACACTTTCTCCCTTGCTTCCTCCTTCTTATCCCCCGATAAGTGTGTGCGATGCTTCGCCCTGGTTCTGGATGTCCAATGTCACATTGGACGCCTGCGTCAGGGCGCTTTTTTATCGTCTTTATGGATCGTGACAGATGGTTCGCTATCGCGCGGATTGAACGCGGTATTTCTTTTGTCTTTTTTAAGATTTTAATATTTCCTGAGGGTATTCCAACGGGCAGCTAATGGGGCTCTGGAATTAAATCAATAAAGTTTATAAACAAAATTTAAATAGCTCCTCATGGTTTCCCGGCTTCGGTAATCTGCTGTCTATGACTTGATCTGACGCATTTGAACCGTATGAAATCTGCTTTAACATTGAGCTTCAAATTTAAAGTTCTGTTTCCGATATTCATTGTCGCCCTGTTATTTTCCGGTGTCTCGGCATTTACCTATTACCACCTGAACCGGATGGTAAAAACAGAGCTGTACCTGACCGAACATGTTCAACCGGTACTGAACAACCTAAACGATGCATATCGGGATATGTATCAGGTCATCACTGCCGCACAGAATCTGATGCTGGACTACGGCGATGCGGCTTATATTCAACAGCAACAAGCGGAATATCAGAGCAATGCCGAGAAAGCAGCCAGCCGACTGGCCTCGACGCACCAACTGATTGACGCGCATTTTATTGCTGACAGCAATCGCGCCAAGCTCAAACAGGTGCTGGATCAGTTTCACCAGTGGAGCGCGCTGTATGGCCAGCTGTTTGCTGCGCCGGAAAATGCATCGAATTTCTACCTGCAGCATCAGGCCGAGCTGGCGCGCCTGTTTCATCAAATCCGCACCGCGTTGATTGAAATCCGGACCGAAATCGAGCAGCAGGAGCAAACACTCAAGGCGGAATTGCCGAGAAACGAGCAGATTGTCCAGTCTGTCACCGTGTACGGCACCTTGGGGGCCTTGCTGATCTCGTTGGGGATCGCCTGGGTGGTCTCGGGCTTGTTGCTGTCTTCGATCAAACGGTTGCAACAGGCGATGATGAATGTCGTCACCGGCGATGGCGATTTGACGCTGCGGCTGGCGGTGGAATCGAAAGATGAAGTCGGCCAGTTGGCCGATACTTTTAATGAGTTTCTGGCCAAGTTCCAACAGTCGGTCAGAGCGGTGGTGCTTTCGGCTGCGGATGTACGCCAGGAAGTCGCTGCCATAGATGCAACCACCCGGACGATTCAGGCATCGGCCAGCGTTCAGCAAACGGAAAGTGAGAAAGTTGCGGTGGCGGTCAATCAGCTAACGGTGACCAGTGAGAGCATGAGTGCGTACGCCAACCAGGCGGCCTCGGCGAGTAGCCAGGTGAATCAGGAAGTGCAGGCGGCGCGGCACAATGTCACGGAATCGGTTGAGACGATTTACCAGTTGTCGCGGGAAATTGATGATTCCTGCGCCGCGATTCAGACCCTGGGGCGGGATGTCAGCAATATTTCCTCGGTGCTGGATGTGATCCGCAGTATTGCCGAACAAACCAACCTGTTGGCGTTGAACGCTGCCATTGAAGCCGCGCGGGCAGGTGAGCATGGCCGAGGATTTGCGGTGGTTGCAGATGAAGTGCGGATGCTGGCCAGCAAAACCCAGGGCAGCATCGGTGAAATCGAGAGCATGATCGTCCGCTTGCAAAGTGGCGCAGAAGGGGCAGCGCAGGCAATGAACGTCAGTGCGCTGAACGGGCAGGAGAGTGTGCGTTATGCCGATAATACCACCCAATCGATCAATGAAATCAGCGGCTCGATTATCACCATGGATGAAATGAACACCCAGATTGCGTCTGCGGCGCTGCAGCAAAGTCAGGTCAGTGACAGTGTTCACCAGAACGTGCAGAAAATTGTTGAAAAGAATGAGGATACGCTCCGTACGACCAATGATGCGCAAGCCGCTTGCCTGCGGCTGGTCCGGCTCTGTGAAAAGCTCGATAGCGTGGTGAATCAATTCAAAGTGTAGGTGAGTGTCTACTCAGTTGTGATCCATCGTCCCTGCAGTATTTGCAAACAAGCGGCGATGCAGACTCTTAATGTGAAACAATGGAAAGAAAGTCAGATGAAGTATAAAGATGTGATCGGGTTTGGCATTGCCGGTAACTTTGCCGGCCATTTAGAGCAGGCCGGGGAGGCCGCAGATTTTGAAGGGATGGCCGTGAGTGATCCTCTGGCGCCCAAAGCGTTGTTTCCCTTGTACGTCCCCGGTGAAACGGCAGGATTTTTATCGGTATATCCTTTCTCTGACAGGACAATTACCCCGCCGACAGATGCCGATAATCTGCAAATCGAACCGGAAGTGGCGCTGATTTGCGACATCACCTACCAGGATGGGCAGGTGACGGCTTTAACGCCGAAACAGTTCGGTGCATTCAATGATTGCTCTATCCGCCGTCAGAATGCCCTCAAAATCAGTGAGAAGAAAAACTGGGGCGAACACTCAAAAGGCCTGGCGGCGACCCTGTTTACGCTCGATTCTCTGGCGGCCGGCAGTACGATTGACCGTTTCCGGATTGCCAGTTTCCATCAGCGGGCGGGAAAAGTGGTGCGTTACGGCGAAGACTGCCAAGTGAAAGACTACAGTTACTTTCACGAAAAGCTGCTGCATTGGATCGTGGATCGTATGAATTATCAGCAAGATGTCGGCCCGGCGGAAGATATTTCGAAGATTTTATCCAAGGCCGGCTATCCGGCCCAGGCGGTGATCGCGATTGGCGCAACCCGCTATACCGAGTACGGGGAAACCCATTTTCTGCGACCGGGTGATGTCAGTGTAGTGGTGGTTTATGACGGCGCACTGTACACGCCTGAACAAATTTACACCAGAGTGAGCGATGGGCAACTCGAAGTTGAGGGTATTTCGGCGCTGATTCAAACTGTCGCGTAGCTGACTGTCTCGCCAAGCCCCGGATCTATGCTGACCGGGGCTATTTTATTTTGTGTCTTCTTTTCTGAAAAACAGGTCATGTCTCTGGGGAATGGGCGGGACTTTCTGAGGGGCTTTTTCCGCATTTCTTGCCGGGATTTGGTACCCGGTCAGCAAACTGTGAATGAATAGATAACACAGCGTTCTGAATTAATATTCATTTGTTGCATATAAGTCCAAGAAATGACGAGATCTTGTTACAAAACACTGTAATTTGTCTATTGGTAATTTATAAATATTTGGTATATTTCTCATTTATGTCTGAAGTTTCTATGAAGCCGCATGCGCTTAATTTAGTATCCGCTTGATAAATTTCAGGTATGACCTTGTTGCTGTCTCTGGCAGCCAAGGCGGCTTAGGGTGAAACAGGAAGTTGCAGCGCCCGACAGTAGCCCTTTCGTCGATACCCGATTTGGACAGTGCCTGTCCAAATCGTATGAGTCTGACTCATGGAAGTAGCTGCAAACAATGTGATTTATTTAACAGGAAGTTATATGAAAAAATTCACGATGCTCCCGTTGGCAGCACTGGTTGCCTCCAGCCTTGCAATGGCTGAAGACATCAAAGTGTTCAAATTCTCAGAAGACGGCACGCCAACGACCTTCGACCCGGTTCAATCTGGCACCACCTATGCCAATACAGTGACGACCGCTGTCTACGACACTCTCTACGAGTACAAATATCTGAAGTCTCCGTTTGAGTTGAAGCCGAACCTGGCTGTCGACATGCCTCAAGTCTCTGAAGACGGCCTGACGTACACCATCAAACTGAAGCAGGGCGTGAAGTTCATTGACGATCCGGCCTTTGAAGGTGGCAAAGGGCGTGAAGTGACGGCTGAAGACTTTGTTTACTCGATTAAACGTCACTTTGATGCTGAAAACCGCTCCCAGGGTTCCTGGCTGTGGGCTGGCAAGATTGTCGGTTTGGACGCGTGGAAAGACGAAGGCTCTGATTATGGGAAAACCATTGAAGGCCTGAAAGCGCTGGATCGCCATACGGTTCAGATCAAGCTGGTGAAGCCGTTCCCGCAGCTGACCTACACTCTGGCGATGGGTTACTCCGGTGTGGTTCCGGTCGAAGCGGTTGAGAAGTACGGTCGTGAACTGTCCATCCACCCGGTTGGCTCAGGTCCGTTCAAACTGGTTTCTCATAACAGCACCAAGACCGTGCTGGAGAAAAACCCGAATTACCGTCAGGAAACCTTCGATCTGACCGGTGCTGGCTATGACGAAAAACTGCACGGTTTTACCGGCATCGCCACCCTGGACGGGAAGCAACTGCCGATCGTGGACCGTGTTGAGCTGAACTGGGTCAAACAAGCTTCGGCGCGCTGGAACTCGTTCAGTAAGGGTTCTGAGATCGTCAACACCACGCTGCAAAATGAGCAGATGGATGAAGTGTTGGCCAGCAAAAATCCGGTGAAGCTCAAGCCTGAGTTTGCCGAGAAGTTCAACTTCCGTGTCAATCCGGAAGCGGGTCTGGTGTACAACTTCTTCAACTTTGATGACGAGTACTTCGGTTACTCTGACGATCCGAAAACCAATGCGCAGAACAAAGCGCTGCGTTGTGCGATCGTGAAATCCTTCGACTGGCCGGAGCGTATCAGTCGTTTCTATCTGGGCATCGGCGAAGCGTACCCTGGCTTTATCGTCCCGGGCACCGATGGCTTTGATCCGAACATGGATGATTCCTCGATCACTCAGGATATTGCCGGCGCGAAGCTACTGCTGAAAGAGCACGGCTGGAACAAGAAGAACCTGCCGGTGATCTACTACCCGGGAACGGCCAGCACACGGAACAAGCAGTTCTTTGAACAGTTCCGAGGCAACCTGACGAAGATTGGGTATCCGAAGGAGAAGGTGAAGCAGAAAACCTTCGCCACGTTCGGTGATTTCAACCGTGATGTGAAAAATAGCAAAACGCAACTGATCCCAATGGGTTGGGGCCTGGATTACCCGGATGCAGAGAACACCCTGCAGCTGTTCTACGGTCCGAACCGCTCACCAGGTTCGAACAGCGCAAACTACAACAACCCTGAGTTCAACAAACTGTATGAGCAAGCTGCTGTGATGCAGCCAAGTCCTGAGCGGACGGCGTTGTATCAGAAGATGAACCAGATGGTTGTCGATGACTGTGTCGGCATTGGTGGTTACTCGCGCACGCGCATCCGGATGTGGCACAAAAATGCCATCATGTGGCCACAGCGCGACGTAATGGGTAACTATCTGAAGTATGTTGATATCAAATCATAAGTAAAGCTGGGTCATTATGGAGATTTTAAAACACTGTTTCAGGAAGCTGATCTACAGCATCCCACTGCTTTTCGGGGTGACCCTGATCAGCTTCGTATTGATGGTTTATTTCGGTCCGGACAAGACATATGACTTGTTGGGCCGGAACCCGACTATCGAGGAGATTAACGAGATTCGGCATCAGCTGGGTTATGACCGTCCTTTCTTGATTCGTTACATTGAGTACGTTAAGGAAGTGTTGGTGTTTGACTTTGGCTATTCCGACTCTACCGGCGAGCAGGTGACGTCAATTCTGGCGAAAACTATTCCGGTTTCCATTGCCTTGCAGTTGCCCGGATTTATTCTGGGGAACGTGTTTGGCGTGTTACTGGCGCTGTTTGCGGCGATGCATCGCTCAAGCTGGTTGGACAAGATGATCATGTCGTCTTCGGTGGTTGGTATGAGTATCTCGTATCTGATCGTCATTATCGCGACACAGCTGATTTTTTGCTCCAGTTATGGCCTGAATCTCTTCCCAGTCTATGGCTGGGAAGTGAATTCACTCTCGGATTATCTCTACTACATCACGGTGCCGACGATATCATCGGTGTTCGTGGCACTGGGCTATAATACCCGGTTCTATCGGGCAGTGATTGTAGAAGAGACAACCCGGGATCATGTGCGCACGGCCAAAGCGTTTGGTCACAGCGCCAATACAATTCTGTTCAAACATGTCCTGAGAAATGCCCTGGTGCCAATCGTAACCCGCATCGTGTTTTCCATCCCGTTTGTCATTGTGGGTGGTGCACTGCTGCTGGAAAGTTACTTTGGGATCCCAGGGGTCGGACTGACGGCTTATGATGCAATCACCACAGGTGATTTGCCGGTACTGAAAGCCATTATTGTGCTGACGACCTTGTTGTTTATCGTGGTTGTGAGCCTGGTTGACGTGCTGTATCGCGCCGTAGATCCGCGTATTTCATTAAAATAAAGGACACAAGCAATGTCGGAAGCAATTATGGAGCAGGGCGCGAGCGTGGCCAAACCGGCCAAACGAGAGTCCCTGTGGACAAAAGCTTTTTATAAATTTACCCGCGACAAGGTCGGGATGATCAGTCTGTCCGTGGTGATGCTGTACTTTGTTATTGCCGCACTGGCCTGGTCCGGGCTGATTGCCCAAAACTGGGATGCACTGCTGGCCCCGGGTCAGGATGGGCCGACGGCTGAGTACTGGTTCGGCACCAACATCAACGGCCAGGATATTTTCCAAAGGGCGATTTACAGCACCAAAACTGCCTTTGAAGTCGGCCTGACTGTGGCGATTGTCGCCACCATCACCGGCGCGCTGGTGGGGGCAACCACCGGGTACTTCTCCGGTACCGTGATTGACGAGCTGTTTTTGTGGCTGATGAACTGCCTGGATTGTATCCCGTACTTCCTGATGGTTGCGGCGTTTGCTGTCGCGCTGGCGGAAAACCCGTACGCCATGCACATCGCCATGATGTCCTGTTTTTGGATGGGCACGGCACGTCTGGTGCGCGGTGAAGTGATCAAACTGAAAAACATGGAATTTACCGAAGCGGCCCGTTCGCTTGGGGTTCCGGTGTATCGCGTGATCTTTAAACACCTGCTGCCGAATACCTCGCATATTTTGCTGGTAGAAATGACGCTGTTGTTTATCACGGCAATCAAGAGTGAGGTGATTCTGAGTTTCCTTGGACTGGGCGTGAAAGACAGTATCAGTTGGGGACTGATGATTTCAGAAGCGAGTGGTGAAGTTACCGCCGGTCATTTCTGTAACTTCTTCGCCGCCTCCGGCATGCTGTTTGTGCTGGTTCTGGCTTTCAACATGTTTTCTGATTCGCTGCAAGATGCGCTGGACCCAAGGAAGATTTAAATATGTCTGAGCAAACCCCACTGCTGTCAGTGGATAATCTGACGGTCGAATTTAAAACGGACAAAGGTACGGTTCGTGCGATCAACGGTGTGAACTTCAAAGTCATGCCGGGTGAAACGGTCGCGATCGTGGGTGAATCCGGTTGTGGTAAGTCGGTCAGTTCGCTGTCGATTATGGGCCTGGTCCCTTCGCCACCGGGTAAAATTGTCGATGGGAGTATTACCTTCAAGGGCCGCGAGCTAATTGGCCTGAGCGAAAGGGAATACCGCAAGATCCGGGGCAACGAGATCTCGATGATCTTCCAGGAGCCGATGACGGCCCTGAACCCGGTACTGAAGATCTCCACGCAGATGATCGATGTCATCCGTCTGCACAACGATGTGAGCAAGGCGGAAGCGCGGATCCGGGCGATCGAAATGCTGGATAAAGTCGGTATTCCGTCACCGGAGAAACGCATCAATCAGTACCCGCATGAGCTGTCCGGCGGGATGCGCCAGCGAGTGATGATCGCTATGGCGCTGTCCTGCGGTCCGGAGTTGCTGCTGGCTGATGAACCGACCACCGCGCTGGATGTAACCATCCAGGCGCAGGTGATGGACGAGATGGTTCGGCTGCAAAAAGAGCTGGGCATGGCGGTGATTCTGGTCACCCACGACCTGGGTGTCGTGGCTGAATCCTGTCAGCGCGTGGTGGTGATGTACTGCGGCCAGATCATCGAAGAAGGTCCGGTCGAAGAGATCTTTGCCAACCCGAAACATCCGTACACCAAAGGATTGCTGGAGTCGATCCCGGTCGTTCGTGACAAGAAGATCCCGCGTCTGCCGACGATTAGAGGGGTGGTCCCGGATCTGTTGCACTTGCCGGAGGGTTGTCGTTTTGCGGATCGCTGCGACAAGGTACAGCCGGAATGCCGTCAGGCAATACCGCAACTGACCGGGGACGTGCATCACAGGGTGGCCTGTTTTCGTCCGAATGGAGATGGACAATGAGCGAAGTATTACTAGAAGTTAACGGTCTGAAGAAGCATTTTGCAGCCGGTAGTCGCTTCTTTGGCACCCAGACTCTGTGTAAGGCTGTCGACGATGTCAGCTTTACCATTGAGCGCGGCAAAACGTTAGGTCTGGTCGGAGAGTCCGGCTGTGGTAAGTCGACACTGGGGCGCTGTGTCCTGCGGTTGCATGAGCCGAGTGGCGGCGAGGTGAAGCTGGAAGGTAAGGATATTGCCCATTTCAGCGCCAAAGAGATGAAAGCGATTCGTCGTGATATTCAGATCATCTTTCAGGATCCATATGCGTCGCTGAACCCGCGGATGACGATCCATGAGATCCTGCGAGAGCCGCTGGATACGCACCAGATCGGTACGCCACAGGAGCGCGAAGATAAGATCGCTGAAGTCATGGCGATTGTGGGCCTGCGTCCCCAGGTGCTCAACCGCTATCCGCATGAGTTCTCCGGCGGTCAGCGTCAGCGGATCGGGATTGCCCGGGCGCTGGTACTGGAGCCGAAATTTATCGTCGCGGATGAACCGGTGTCTGCGCTGGACGTTTCGGTACAGGCTCAGGTGCTCAACCTGATTGCTGAATTGCAGGAAAAGAAAGGTATTTCATTCCTGTTTATTGCCCACGACCTGGGCGTTGTTCAGCACATCTGTGACGAAGTCGGGGTGATGTACCTGGGACGGATCGTGGAAAAAGCACCGGCGGAAGTGCTGTACCGTAATCCGAAACACCCTTACACCCAGGCCTTGCTGTCGGCGATCCCGGTGCCGGATCCAACGGTCACCAAAGAGTCGCTGAAACTTGAAGGGGATGTGCCGTCGCCGCTGTCACCACCAAGCGGTTGTACGTTCCGGACCCGTTGCCCGCATGCCACCGAGCAATGTAAGCAAACCCGTCCGGAAACGCACAATACGGGCGAAGAGGGCGTTGAACACTTGGTTGCCTGCCATTAGTTTAACTGATCTGGTTTTACGGACCCAGAAATCACGTTCATCGTGAACAATTGTGAACAAAGCCAGCCGGTTTCGGCTGGCTTTTTTATTTGCTGCGATTGGGCTTAGGTGGACACCGAGGCCAGCACGTCCAGATGGGTATAGACACTGCGCGCCAGCGCCGTGAGGTGATACCCGCCTTCCAGCGTCGAGACCACCCGGTGATTGGCATAAGTGCCGGCGGCATCCACAATCAGCTCGCTGACCCAGCGGAAGTCCGCTTCATCCAGACACAGATCGGCCAGCGGATCATCTTTGTGGGCGTCAAAACCGGCGGAGACGAACAGCATCTGCGGCCGGTGGCGTTTGAGTGCGGGCAGCCAGCGCTCGGTTACGGTTTGGCGAAACCTGTGGCTGCCGGTCCCGGCGGGTAACGGACAGTTGATGATATTCGGCCGCTCAATGTCGTAATAGCGCAGCGGATAAAACGGATGCTGAAATGTCGAGCACGCCAGCACTTCTGGCCGATCCTTGAAGCTGTCGACGGTGCCGTTACAGTGATGGACATCGAAATCCAGGATGGCGACGCGTTCGATGCCCGGCTGAGCCAGGGCATGGGCTGCGCCAACGGCAATATTGTTGAAAAAGCAAAAGCCCATCGCGGTGGCGTGTTCGGCATGGTGGCCCGGTGGACGGACGGCGCAAAACGCATTGGTCGCCTGACCCTTGATCACCAGCTCGACGGCCTGGGTGACGGCACCGGCAGCGAGGCGCGCGGCATGCAGGGTATGAGCGTTCAGCGCGGTGTCCGGATCGGCATACACGAGCCCTTGCTGTGGCTGAAGGGACTCAAGGTGGCGGATATAGGCGGCCGGGTGGATCCGTTCGAGATGTTTCGGATTCACCTCAAGGGCGGTGTGCCATTGAAGCTGGTCGGCCAGCGGCTTGCCGGCCAGATACTGGAGAATGGCACTCAGTCGCTCGGGACATTCCGGGTGATCCGGCCCCATGGAATGGCGCAGATAGTCGCTATGGGTGATAAACGCTGTGGTCATTTCAGTGATCCACGGTTGATGATTGCCAGTCAGGTAAATTGCGACGCAAGGTATCGTTCCCGCCGCAGTGTTTTTAATCCGTCTTCTTTGTGACGTGAGGGCGCTGTTTTTAACTATAGTTGAAGGGATTCAAGCAGCGAGGGTACGTCATGGACTGTATATTTTGTCAAATTGCCAGTAATGCGATCCCCGGCAAGCGGGTGTACGAGGATGATCAGGTGGTCGCATTTCATGATAATAATCCCCAGGCGCCGACCCATCTCCTGATCATTCCACGCCAGCACATCGAAACCACCAATGAGTTGGAATTGAGTCATAGTCCTCTCATCGGGCACATGGTGCTGACAGCGACCCAACTGGCCAAGGATCTTTCTTTGGCGGAGGACGGCTATCGCTTGGTCTGGAACTGCAATCGGTACGGCGGTCAGGCGGTTTATCATATTCACCTTCACTTACTCGGGGGGCGGGCCATGCACTGGCCACCAGGATGAGAATTCAGGTTCAGGTAACATCTTGACGGTGAGGCGTTTGACATTTTTCCGATGCCTGTCTTAACTGGTCTAATCAGTCAGTAAAGAAGGATAAATGCCATGGAAAGCCGAGTCGCGAGCGCAAACGCAATGCTCAAACAATTTGCCGAGCAACATGTGAAACTCATTGATTACTGTTCCCCTGAGATCCTGGCGATCAGTGACGATCAGCTGGCGCTGCGTATCCCGCTCAATGATCGCACCAAAAACCATCTGCAAAGCATGTATTTCGGCGCGCTGGCCATTGGTGCTGATGTTGCTGCCGGTCTGCTGGCGATGGAGATGGCGGCACGCTCAGGATTAACGCTGTCTCTGGCCTTTAAGTCGGTTCAGGGCGATTTTC
>NZ_JAZGTF010000004.1:0-242667 GCF_037389125.1 Photobacterium sp. MCCC 1A19761 | reverse complement strand
GATGGAGATGGCGGCACGCTCAGGATTAACGCTGTCTCTGGCCTTTAAGTCGGTTCAGGGCGATTTTCTGCGCCGTCCTGAAGGGGATGTGATCTTTACTTGTCATCAGGGCGCGGCTATCCGGGAGATGCTTCAACGCTGCGCTGAGACCGGCGAGCGGGTCAATGAGCCGGTGGAGGTGATGGTCACCTGTCCGAGTCAGGATGGCGATGAGCCCGTCGCCCGGTTTACGCTGACCCTGTCGCTCAAAGTGGTTCCGGCAACTGCTTCAGCTTAAGACTAAGCCTAAGCCTAAGCCTAAGCATTGGTTTCTCCCCGCGAAACAGGCGGGAAGATGCAGAGAGAGGGGCGGTTTTTTGCCGCCCCTGAGCCACGATGTTTATTTCCGACTGTTCAACGGCTCAATCGCGTGGGTATTCACCCCGCCGTGCGCAATCACCCCCAACAGTGACGCGATCAACGCGCATTCCAATCCAAACGGCAAGTAGCCGGCATAGCCCAGCAGTGGCATTTCGAACAAATAAAACCGATCCACATACGGGATGTTATAGATCCACGGCGCTTTGCTGCCAAAATTCCACAGCTCCCATAAGAACCCGCATTGTAGACCAGCCAGCGCCGGCAGTGCGAACGGGCGCCAATCCCCCTTTGGGATCACGGAGAACAGGGTCGGCTTGCCGGCCAGGGTTTCCAGGGCAACGATGACCATGAGCGGCGAAATCCAGACCAGGGGAAAGAAGCTGTCCGGCCACGCGCCCAGCGCAAACAGAGACAACATGGCGGCCAGGAGCGCCAATCCGGCCAGTGCTTTTGGGTGAGGCAGCGGAAAACGTACGTATTGGGTGTAGGCATTTTGGCAGCGTTGGAACTCGGCCAGCCAGAAGACGGTGCTCATCACCGCCGGCAATACCGTAGAGAAGGATAAACTGGCCGTGAGCGTACGCGTCAGCGGCGTGATCGGCGGGCCGACATAATACCAGTTGTGGACAAACAGATTGAGGTACTCAAAGAACCACCAAAACACCGCACTCATGAGAAATAACCAACCCAATCGACCGGGCTGGGCACGGAGCAGGCTCATGCCGTGTTGCTTTTCACTCAGTCCATTGATCACCAGAATATAACCGAGCCAAAGCGGCGTGAAGGTGTAACGCTGCCAGGATTCACCGCCGGAAACATCGGCCCAGGCCAGAGCCCAGCTCAGGATCAGCAGGCAGAGTCCCAACCAGCCCCAATAGGGAAATGCTGTGGCGGAAATGCTGCGGCGTGAGGCCGCTGGCCCGCTCAAGTTGTTACTTTCGGAGGGGGGACTGATGAGCCGCCACAGCAGCGGGAGCGTGCAACACAGGATCAGCAGGGTCAACAGGAGAAAGATGGGCCATGAAAACCCAGGCTTTTCTACATACAGTGTCGATGGCATCAGGCTGAGGTAGGGAGAGAGTGGTTTGCCGGCGAACCATACGCCGATCAAAGGCGGGGCGATCAGTAAGCTGCTGGCGAGTACTACCCTGAGCGGTGTGCAGGAAAGCATGTTCAAAAAACGGCGGTGCATCGGCAGAGGGTTAATCCGGTGACGACGATGGGGGTTGTTGAGGTTCGATCACCGCATCCGGGGCCACGGGACGTGCTGGCAAATGCCGGAAGGAAGCGTCGGTTCGGGCATCGGATAATATCTCACTGCGGGGTGGAACCTGATTTTGCGACAGCGCGAACTGTAATTTGGATTTGAGGCGGGTCTGTTTGTCCTGAGCGCGTCGATGAACAAAAATCCGAGAAAAAAGCTGAGTGATCCCCATACATTTTCTCCTTTTCAGACATGAAAGCGAGTGCTTTGAAAAAGTTGTTTAGGTGTAAGTGTAGGAGAAAGCGCGGTGAACGCCACGCATGTCGGATGTTCACGTAGCCCTTGCTACGGTGACGTTGGGTGAATCTCGAATTTAACGATCCGCGTCATGGTTCAGTTTCCAGTAGCGCTGCATCTCCAGATAAAGAAACGACGCCGTCCAGGTAATGAGCACCAGCCCGGTCAGGGATTCAACGCCGGTCAAAAAACGCAGGTGGCCAACCGGCACGATGTCGCCAAACCCCAGCGTGGTGTAGGTGGTAAACGAGAAATACACGCAGTCGAGCAGGCTGCTGTCAAAGTTTCCCGTCAGCGATCCCCAGTTATCAGAGTGATGCAGATTGTAGTAGGCAAAAGCGAAGATCCAGACTTCGGCGGAGTGTGCGACCAGGGCTCCCAGGACGCCGATCAGGATTTTAAACCCATGGAGCATCGGAATTTTGGGGATGAGTAAACTCATTTGACGCAGAAACGTATAGTGGAGGAAAACTGCCAGGGCAACGATGGCGCTATTGACCAGAAAAAGCGTTATCACGTGATCTCCTCGTAATTTATTACATTTTATTTAGGTCCATGAACATTACATCGTGCTTTGCAAACAGTGTAGAGCAATCGCCTCTATATAATTAATTCTACAGTGTTTTTTGTGAAACAGAACATTTAATGCGCAAAAGGTATGCACCTTTTGGAGAAATTACGTGGTTTGAATTTGCCGGGAGGGGTTCATATAATCCCGCGAGTTACAACGCATTTCATCGTACAAAAGGTTCAAGCTTAATGCTGACAAGGTTATTGCTCGTTTTATTCTGGCTTGTGCCGATGGCTGCGTTTGCCCAGTCTCACCCGACCGTGCTGCTGATCAACTCTTATGATTCTCAATACCCCTGGAGCGAGGCACTGACCCGCGGGGTGAAAGATGAGTTGTCAAAGACTTTCCCCGATTACGACCTGCATGTCGAGTATATGGATGAGCGTCGCTTCGTTGATGATGACACCTATCACCACCTGCTGGTGGACTTGCTGAAGTATAAGTACCAGCGATATACCCCGGAGATCATCATGACCGGCGATGATCTGGCCTATAACTTTATGCTCGAACATGCCGAAAGCTTGTTTCCGGGTACGCCGGTGGTGTTTAGCGGGGTGAATGTGTTTGATCCGACCGCCTTGAAGGATAAACCCAATTTCACCGGGATCCAGGAAGGTATGGAAATCCAGGGTAACCTGGAATTGATCACCCGACTTCAGCCCGATGTGAAACGTATCGTGTTACTGGGCGATCGTACCGAGCTGGGCCGCAAGATGGTCGAGCAGGTGGATGCGATCAAAGCGCAATGGGACAGCGACCCGGACAAGTCCCGGATCCAACTGGATGTTTGGGATGATTTTACCCTCAAGGGTTTGAATGAACGCGTGAAAGATCTCGGGGAGCATACGGCCATCCTGATGATGGCGATTCATATGGACAATGACGGCAATTATTTCTCCTACCGGCATGATCTGCCGTTGCTGGCAAAGTCCAGCCCAGTGCCCATTTACGGGATGTGGGGGACTTTGTTGATCGGCAACTGTGTGATGGGCGGGTTGATGAATGATCCCTACCTGCACGGCCGTAATGCCACCAAAATGGCCATCAGCATTCTCAACGGTACGCCGGTTGAGTCGATTCCGGTGAAGGATAAAGCCGCGTATTCCCCGGTGTTTGACTTCAACGTGTTGGATCATTTTCGCATCGATTTGGATCGCCTGCCGCCGGGCAGCAAAATCGTAGGCAAACCGATTTCTTATTATGAAGAGCATATGGCGCTGGTAAACACGACTGTGGCGGTGGTCGTGGTCTTGTTGGGGATTATCTCGGCGCTGATGGTGAATATTCACCAGCGTCGCCAGGCACAAAAGCAGCTGGACGAGTTTAACCACACGCTGGAAACGCTGGTGGAGCGCCGGACTCGGCAGCTTGATGTCCGGAATCAGGAGCTGAAAAAAGCATCAAAAATCATGCAGTCCCTGGCTTATACCGATCCGTTGACCGGCTTGGGGAACCGCCGGGCAGGAACCAGTGAACTGATGGGCCGCATTGAGCGCGGTGAAGCAGATGGTTCTCCGTTTCACGTTGCGCTGCTGGATATTGATTTCTTTAAACAGATCAATGATACCTATGGTCACCCGGTCGGGGACGCGGTGTTGTGTGCGGTCGGGCAGGTGCTGCGGGAGAATATCCGTGCCGCTGACCGGGTATTCCGGTGGGGCGGTGAAGAGTTTCTGCTGTTGATGACCTGCCAGCAAGCCGGAGAGTGTACCGAGATGTTACAGCGATTACGGTCCCAGATTACCCGGATGTCGGTGGACAATGTGGCGCGTATCACCATCAGTATCGGTACGGCATCCTTCGCCGATGCGGATACGTTTGAGTCCATTCTCCACCGTGCCGACCAAGCTTTGTATGCTGCCAAGCATAACGGCCGGGATCAGGTGGTCGCATTCTGAGTGGACACGGTCGATGCGTCATCGGTTTCGGCGCCGATGTCTGACGGCAGCGGGTTATCCTTGCTGAGCTGAGGCTAAAATGAGGTCCGGTCGACAGGGCCGACCGGACGTGAGGATAGGACGAATTGGCACTAACCCATCTGGGATTGGAGATAATTCGGCAGGCCGATTTTGTCGATCAGCCCGAGCTGTTTTTCCAGCCAGTAGGCATGGTCTTCCTCAGTATCGGCCAGCAGTTTTTCCAGGATTTCTCGCGATTGGTAGTCCTGCTCAGTCTCGCAAACTTTGATTGCTGCCTTAAGGGCTTTATCGACGTCATACTCCAGTGCTAAATCGTTCTTGAGCATTTCCGGAACGTCCTTGCCGATGTTCAGGTCGGCACGTTTGGTGAGGTCCGGCGTGCCTTCCAGGAACAGAATACGTTCAATCAACAGCGCAGCATGGCCTTTTTCATCATCAAATTCGTGGTCGATTCGCTCGTAGAGTTTATCCAGTCCCCAATCCTGATACATCCGCGAGTGGATAAAATACTGATCCATCGCGGTGAGTTCACCGGCCAGCAGGGTATTCAGGGTGTCAATGATTTTGGTATTACCTTTCATGTGAATCACCTATTTATGACATCTGAGATTGAAGATAGTTTTCAAGACCAATGTTACTGATCAGCGCTTGTTGGGTTTCGATCCAGTCCACATACTCTTCTTCATAGGCAAGAATATCTTCCAGTAATTCGCGGCTGACATAGTCGGATTTGGTCTCACAAAATGCGATGGCTTCCCGCAGCAGATCCAACTGCTCCATTTCCAGGATCAGGTCACATTGCAGCATTTCTTCGGCTTCCTCACCGATTCGAATTTTTTCCAGATGTTGCAGGTTCGGCAGTCCTTCGAGGAACAGGATCCGCTCAATCAGATCGTCGGCTTGCTTCATGTCCTTGATCGATTTTTTATACTCTTTTTCATTCAGTGCTTCCAAACCCCAATTGCGAAACATTCTGGCATGCAGAAAGTACTGATTAATTGAGGTGAGCTCTAGGGTTAGTACCTGATTGAGGTAACTGATCACCTGTTTTTTACCTTGCATGAACCTTCCTCCTGGATGACGCTGTTTCATTTGATGTTTCAGCTTTCATAACAGCATAGGCGCTGGAACATCCTTGTGGGGCATTCAGTGCAAAAAATGGTGATTTTCGTCTGACTTCAGGGCGGAAAGGGTAAAAGCGATATTAATTAGAATGATTATCATTTTTCAGTCATGCGTTTACTGCTGTGCGATGTCACCTTGACAACCAATACGCAATTTGAAGAGATTTTCAGGAGTGCGTGAGTGATTTTATGGATATCCTTGTCTAAAATAACGGGGTGTTTGAATGCCTTCATGTGCTGCGCTTCAGGGACTGAAGATGACAGAGCTATATGACAAGATCGCTGTGAAATCAAACTGAAACGGACTTTTTTGCCTGGCTTGATGCGCTGCAGCGTGTATAACCGGGTGCTTGCATCGTCGTGAAGGCTTCTCGTCCACCCGGCACATTAGCGCGGGGGGAGTGTGGCAGCAGGATTTTCTGACTAAGTTATAACCACTTGGATATATTGAATTTTATACTTTATTTTTTCAGATATATGGTAAATACTGCTGCGTAGTTTGTTCAATTTACCAATCTGCGTTCAAAAGCTTTTGTCCCCATTTTGTCAAGTGACACCTGGCAGAGAAACTTTGCGCTAAAACACAGAAACAGTGGCAGCTCAGATTTCATGTTAGGGTAAAATTGGGTAAGATCAGTAATAGCTATCCTGCCAATTCCGGCTGGGTGCAGAGCCAAATCATATTGGAGATACAGCTTGATTAATGTATTCCTTGTAGATGATCACGAACTGGTTCGCACAGGGATCCGACGTCTTCTCGAAGATGTCCGTGGTATTAAAGTGGTAGGGGAAGCCGACAGTGGTGAAGAAGCCGTCAAATGGTGCCGCCAGGAGCATGCGGACATCGTATTGATGGACATGAATATGCCGGGTATCGGTGGCCTTGAAGCGACGCGTAAGATTCTGCGCTTTAGTCCCGATGTCAAAATCATCGTTTTAACGATTCATACTGAAAACCCGTTCCCGACGAAGGTGATGCAAGCGGGGGCCGCGGGTTATCTGACCAAAGGGGCTGGCCCTGATGAAATGGTCAATGCGATTCGAATGGTCAACAGTGGCCAGCGTTATATTTCCCCGGAAATTGCCCAGCAGATGGCGTTGAGCCAGTTTGCTTCGGATGCGGAAAATCCATTTAAGGACTTATCTGAGCGCGAATTGCAGATCATGATGATGATCACTAAAGGGCAGAAAGTCACAGAGATTTCCGAACAGCTGAACCTGAGTCCGAAAACGGTCAACAGCTACCGCTACCGCTTGTTCAATAAGCTGGATATCAATGGCGATGTTGAGCTGACCCACCTTGCGATTCGTCACGGAATGTTAGACACAGAGACCTTGTAGTAGTGTCAGAACCGCTTGAATCCAACAGCTTTGATTCGAAGAGCTTTCTCAAAACAGTGACTCACCAGCCGGGCGTCTATCGGATGTACGACCAGGCTGGTGAGGTCATTTACGTCGGTAAAGCCAAAGATCTGAAAAAGCGTCTGTCGAGCTACTTCCGGACCCATGTTGCCGGAGAGAAAACCCGGGCGCTGGTCCAGAGAATTTGCAAGGTCGACGTGACCGTGACCCACACGGAAACCGAAGCGCTGATCCTCGAACATAACTACATCAAGTTGTATCTGCCGAAATACAACGTCCTGCTTCGCGACGACAAGTCGTATCCCTACATTTTTCTCAGCAACAATGCCCATCCGCGATTAACCATTCACCGCGGCGCCAAAAAGCGTAAAGGCGAGTATTTTGGCCCGTACCCAGACTCCGGGGCGGTGCGTGAAAGTCTGCATCTGTTGCAGAAAATTTTCCCGGTTCGCCAATGCGAAGACTCGGTGTATGCCAATCGTAGTCGGCCGTGTCTGATGTATCAGATCGGTCGTTGCCTGGGCCCGTGTGTGAAAGGGCTGGTCAGCGACGCGGACTACCAGGAGCAGGTGAATTTCGTCCGATTGTTCCTGCAGGGCAAAGATCGTCAGGTGATCGCGTCGTTGGTCGAAAAAATGGAGCAAGCCAGTCAGCAATTGGCATTTGAGAAAGCCGCGACCTATCGCGATCAAATCCAGGCCCTTCGACGGGTCCAGGAGCAGCAGTTCGTCAGTCAGGACAGCGAAGATGATATGGATGTGATCGGCATTGCCCATGAGCAGGGTATGGCCTGTATTCATGCGCTCTATATTCGTCAGGGTAAAATTCTGGGTAGCCGCAGCTACTTCCCTAAATTGCCGACCGACACCGAGCTCACTGAAGTCTTGTCCAGTTTTGTCAGTCAGTTTTACCTCAATCAAGCCGAAGGTCGGGTGATCCCGTCGGTGATTTTGCTGGGGGCTGAGCTTGGCGACGAGAAAACGGTGATTGCCAAGACCTTGACCGAGCTGGCCGGGCGCAAGATTGAACTCAGAACCCAGTCGCGCGGCAACCGGGCACGTTTCCTGAAACTGGCCCAGACCAACGCCAGTACGGCGCTGACCAGTAAACTCAACCACAAAATGACAGTTCATCAGCGTGTGACTGAGCTGCGTGAAGTGCTCAAGCTCAATAGCCTGGCGCGGATGGAATGTTTTGATATCAGCCACACCATGGGTGAAAAAACGGTCGCTTCGTGCGTGGTGTTTAATCAGGACGGGCCGCTGAAGCAGGAATACCGTCGCTATAACATCACCGGGATCACTGGTGGAGATGATTATGCTGCCATGGCACAAGCCCTGGAGCGTCGTTACGGTAAGCAGTTGGATCCGGATAAGATTCCCGACATTATTTTTATTGATGGGGGTAGAGGTCAGCTTTCAAGAGCGTATGATGTAGTAGGTCCGTTGATGGGGGAGTGGCCCAAGCGTGCCCTGCTGGTTGGGGTGGCCAAAGGCACGACGCGGAAACCCGGACTGGAAACCCTACTTCTGGTCACGGGTGAAGAGTTTTCGATGCCGTCGGATTCACCGGCGCTGCATTTAATCCAGCATATCCGCGATGAGAGCCATAACCATGCCATCAGTGGCCACCGGGCGCAGCGCGCAAAAGTAAGGAAACGCAGTGTCTTGGAAGATGTGGAAGGTATTGGTCCGAAACGTCGCCAGGCGCTATTAAAATATATGGGCGGGTTACAAGAACTGAAAAGAGCAAGTCGAGAAGAGATAGCCAAGGTCCCTGGTATCAGTCGTTCACTGGCAGAAAAAATTTATGACGCATTGCAGCACGGCTAGCTTTGCGGCACCCTGAAAAATAATTAATCATAAGAACTATTCATTATGCGTTTAACGATCCCGAATATCCTCAGTTTCATCCGGCTGCTGCTTATCCCTTTTTTTGTGGTTACTTTTTATTTGCCGTATAGCTGGGCACCTTTTGCGACTGCACTGATCTTCTTCATTGCCGGTGTTACTGACTGGTTCGACGGATATCTGGCGCGTAAACTCAACCAGACTACTCGTTTTGGTGCTTTTATCGATCCGGTTGCCGATAAAGTGATGGTCGCTGCGGCGATGGTGCTGGTCGTTGAACATTACCACTCGGTCTGGGTGACGATTCCGGCTGTGACCATGATTGGCCGGGAAATTATCATCTCTGCGCTACGGGAGTGGATGGCAGAGCTGGGCAAACGATCGAGCGTGGCGGTTTCCTGGGTGGGCAAGGTTAAAACCGGCTCCCAAATGTTCGCGTTGTTGGTGTTGTTGTGGCACCCGAATGAGTTGCTGGTTTGGGTCGGTTATATTGCCCTGTATGTGGCGATGGTGCTCACCTACTGGTCAATGTATGTTTATCTTCGGGCGGCGAAAGACGATTTGTTGAATTCCGAAGACGTGTAAGGCGCACCTGAGTGAGATTCGAGAAAAAAAGCGGCAGTGAATGCCGCTTTTTTTGATCGCAAGCTTGGTTGATGATGGTGAGGTGGCGGAATGTTGCGCCTGATTACTATGCAGTAAGCTGTTATTTTGAAGGTTCTGGTGAAAAATAAGTCGAACGAGCCTGTTTTTTCATTTTTTGCGTGACACGCTTCTGTGAATCTGTAAAATGGCCGCCATACCAAACGGGGTCACCCGACATGGTAACAATTCAGAGGCGCGTTGGCAGAGTGGCTATGCAGCGGATTGCAAATCCGTGGACCTCGGTTCGACTCCGGGACGCGCCTCCATATCTCCTTCTCTCAGGGAGAAACAGAACCAGCATGATGCTGGTTTTTTTGTATCTGGCGTTTTTTCTTTCTTTCATCTTTCATCTTTCATCTTTCACATTTTTTCTCTTTTCTCTCCCTCCCGGTGCAGCAAAACTTCGTTTATGAGCGATTGGTAAACTTTTTGCAACAGGCTTGTGAATCCGAGTTTATTTATTTGCTAATATCCCCCCGATAAAATACGGCTATTCCAACCACTGCCTGTTCCGGTGTGTTTCATACCTGTCCGGCAGCACATAATAAAAAATCCCTATGGATGAAGTACACGGAGCCGCCATGCAGCAGCCATATAACACCCTGATTGCACAGCTACAGGAGCGCATTGATGCGCAGCGCATCATCACCGATCCGACCCTGACGCTGGCCTATGGAACCGATGCCAGTTTTTACCGCCTGATCCCGAAGCTGATTCTGCAGCTGGATAACCTGGAGGAAGTGGTTTTTGCGATGAAGGCGTGTTACGCCCTGAATATCGCTGTCACTTTCCGGGCCGCCGGAACCAGTTTGTCGGGCCAGGCCTTGTCCGATTCGGTGTTGATCACCCTGACGACAAACTGGCGCCATCATGAAATCTTAAAGGGTGGCGAACAAATCTGGCTGCAACCGGGCGTGATTGGGGCGGATGCCAATAAATTCCTGGCGCCGTACGGGCGTAAAATCGGTCCGGATCCCGCTTCGATCAACACCTGTAAAATTGGCGGCATTGCGGCGAACAACGCGTCAGGCATGTGTTGCGGCACAGCCCAGAATAGCTACAAAACCCTGGCGGGAATGACGGTGGTTCTGGCGGATGGCACCGTGCTGGATACCCTGGATGACGAGAGTGTGGCAGCGTTTCGTCGCAGCCACGGCGAGATGCTGGATGACTTGTCAGCCTTGGCGCGAAGCTGTCTGGATAATCCGGCGCTGGCCGAAAAAATCCGCCACAAGTACCGGCTGAAAAATACCACCGGCTACAGCCTGAACGCCTTGGTGGACTATGACGATCCAATCGAGATTCTGCAGCATTTGCTGATCGGCTCGGAAGGTACTCTGGGCTTCATCGCCGATATCACTTACAACACAGTAGTGGATCATGCCTTTAAAGCGTCGGGACTATTTGTCTTTGCGGATATCGAAACCACTTGTCGGGCCGTAAGTGAGCTGAGCAAGACCCAGGTGGCGGCGGTGGAGCTGATGGACAGCCGCGCGCTGGCGTCGGTAGCGGACAAGCCGGGGATGCCGGACTTTATTGCTCGCCTGGGGGCGGAAGGTAATACGGAAGCGGCGGCGTTGCTGGTCGAGATCCATGCGAAAGATGATCCAGGCCTGACCGCGCAGGCGGACGCGCTGACGGCGCTGATCAACGGCTTCGCCCCGATCGAAGCCGTCCCGTTTAGCCGGGATCCGCAAGTGTGCGCGCAGCTGTGGGGTGTCCGGAAAGGCCTGTTCCCGGCCGTAGGCGCGGTGCGTGAAACCGGCACCACGGTGATTATTGAAGATGTCGCCTTCCCAATTGAGCAACTGGCGCCGGCGGTACGTGAGTTGCAGGAGCTGTTCACCACATACGAATACCATGAAGCGATCATCTTCGGTCATGCGCTGGCGGGGAATCTGCACTTTGTGTTCACCCAGGCGTTTGATACCGACGCTGAAATCACCCGCTATGGCGCGTTTATGGATGCGGTGGCCGAGCTGGTTGCGGTCGATTATCAGGGCTCACTGAAAGCTGAGCACGGGACCGGGCGAAATATGGCCCCCTTTGTCGAGTTGGAGTGGGGCAGTGAAGGTTATGCCCTGATGCAACAAATCAAGCGGATTTTCGACCGGACCGGGATCCTCAACCCGGGGGTGATTCTTAATGACGACCGCGATGCTCACGTCAAAGATCTCAAAGCGATGCCTGCGGCCGATACACTGATCGATAAGTGTATTGAGTGTGGCTTCTGCGAGCCGGTGTGTCCGTCGCGCAACCTGTCGCTGACACCGCGTCAGCGTAATACCGTGTATCGGGAGATCCAGCGCCTGCGCCGCAGCAATGAAGACCCGGCACGACTGGTGCAGATTGAAAAGGCGTTCCAGTACCAGGGGATTGATACCTGTGCCGCGACCGGTTTGTGTGCCGAACGGTGTCCGGTGGATATCAACATCGGCGATCTGATGCGCAAACTTCGGGCGAACCATTCGGCGATGGCAACCACGATTGCCCGCTGGACGGCGGATCACTTTGATGGCGTCACGGCCGCGGCCAGAGTCGGACTTCGCGCCGCCGACGGCATACACGGCGTGTTGGGCAGCAGTGCGATGCGCTCGGTGAGCCAAGCGGCTCGCAAACTGTCCGGTAACCGGCTGCCACTCTGGACGCCTCATATGCCGCGCTCTGCCGGGAAGCTGCGCCTGTCGTCTGGGTTGAAGATCAACGCGATTGGTCGGGAGAAAATTGTCTACTTCCCGAGCTGCGCCTCGCGGAACATGGGGACCGAGAAGCAGGCCATGGATCCTAGAACACTCTCAGACGTGACGATGTCGCTGCTGGGCAAAGCCGGCTATGAGGTGGTGATCCCGGAGAACCTCAATAGCCAGTGCTGCGGTATGCCGTATCAAAGCAAGGGGTTCCCGGAAACCGCCGCCAGTAAAGCCCAGCAACTCGAGGCTGCTTTGTGGCAGGCTTCTGAGCAGGGCCAGTTACCGGTGCTGATGGATACCAGTCCGTGTGCGAGCCTGAGTAAAGATACCCTGCGCAGCGATCTGACCATTTACGAGCCGTTTCAGTTTGTCGCGGAGTTCGTTATGCCGCGGCTGACAATCACCCCACAGGAAGCACCGGTGATGCTGCACATTACCTGTACCTCTCGGCGGAAGGGCCTGGCAGGCGTGATGCAGAAAGTCACAGAGGCCTGTGCAACCCAGGTGATTATCCCGGAGGATATCCAGTGTTGCGGTTTCGCCGGTGATAAAGGCTTTACCACGCCGGAGCTCAATGCCGCGGCCCTGTCGCCACTGAAGGCGCAGGTGCCGGAAGACTGCCGGGAAGGGTATTCCAATAGCCGTACCTGTGAGATTGGCCTGTCGGAGCACAGCGGCATCGAGTATCGTTCGATTCTGTATTTGGTGGATAAGGTCAGTCAGCCGGTCGCGGGCTAACCCGTGATCTGGTGAGGCGCATATTGCGCCTCACCAGATCTGCCCGAATTGCGGTCAGAACTTGTCTTTGTGCGCCTGGTAGCACTGGTAGAGGTGTTCAATGAACAGCCGGATTTTGGCCGGTTGTTGGCGGGTATACGGATAGATGGCGTAAATCCCGAGCCGTTTGGCCACCTGATCCTGCAACACCTCGATCAGATCGCCCCGGGCCAGATCGTCGGCCACCAGGATGCGCGGGACATACACCAGTCCCTGTCCTAGCAGGGCAGCACTGCGCAGGGATGAGGCGTTGTTGGTGCTGAAGTTACCCTGAACCTTGACGGTAAACGGACCGGTCTTGCCATGAAACAGCCATTCCGTTGCCCCGGTTTCCTGATAGGAATAGGCCAGGCAATTGTGTTTATCCAGCTCCTGATATGACTTCGGGGCTTTGCGACGGTCGAAATAAGCCGGGGCACCACAGATGACCCACTGCGCTTCGACTAGGCGTCGGGCAATGTAGCTGGAGTCCGGCAGCATTCCGGTACGGATGGCCAGGTCATAGCCTTCTTCGACGATATCGACAAACCGGTTGTCCAGATCCATCTGAATGGTGATGTCCGGATATTTTTCGCTGAACGCCGCGATGGCTTTGGGCAGGATCAGCTCACCGGAAATGGTCGGGACTGTGATGCGGATGGTGCCTGACAGTCTTTCTCCGAGACCGCTCATGGCATCTTCAGCATTTTGCACCGACAGATAGACTTCGCGCGCGTGGCTGAAGAAGACTTCTCCGGCTTCCGTCAAAGTCAGCTTGCGGGTGGTTCGGTAAAGCAACTGGACCCCGAGCTCTTCTTCGAGCCGGGTCATGCGCTTACTGACCACGGATTTCGTCAGGCCAATATGTTCGGCGGCCTTGCTGAATGAGCCTTGCTCAATCAGGTGGTAAAAGATCAGAAAATCGTCGGTGTTTCGCATGATTGATAAACTTAATGCAACAATAAAATTTTTTGTTGCATTATACGCCCTGGCGTCGATTGTGCCATAGACGGAGGCAGGAATTCGGTTAAGTCGGTGCCGAGCGGGTAGATTATGTTGTACAAGATGGGATTGTCATAAAAATATAACCGTCGAGTAAAAAATAATGTTTGTCATTTCCATCAACACTATGTTACGTTCTGCGCAATCTCAGACGACGGCTTTCTGAGACATATGCGCTGTGATGAACTCAGGCTGATTGCATCACAGCGGTCGTAGGTACTGACAGACCGACTGTCAGTAGAAGGGCATTGATAGCGCTAGCCTGCCAGAAGTAACGCAGGAGCATATTGAAGGAACCCAACAGTGATTACGCTAATATCTAATTCACAAATCAGCTTTGTCTTACCGAATTGCAGTATTATTACTGAGCCTTGATCCCATCCTCGAATGATACAGCTTATTGGCTGTAAACCCGTGACTTCATCGGCGTTGGCTGATGGTGAGTTTGTGTTTACAGGCAGAGAATATACCTCTGATATCTCACCCTGGCACCTGAAATTCCCACAAGGGCATGACAGGTGGTTGTGTGTTTTTGTAGTCAGATTGATATGTGCTCAGCCTACCGCTGGCAGCGGATTAACTTTTTTGGATCGCACTCATGAGTAATGTGTTTGATTTTGATGGTATCAAGCTAGATTCAACTGTACCGAATGTACAGGATTTATACGATTTAACCCCGGATGAGCTTCTGCTGAGTCAGGAGCACTATGAGTCTGAGGTTCGCTCGTACCCGAGACGCCTGCCGCTGGCAATCAAAAAAGCCGCCGGTGTGCTTGTCGAAGACAGCCGGGGCCAGGTGTTCCTGGATTGTCTGGCCGGTGCCGGTACGCTGGCGTTGGGCTACAACCACCCGGAAATTAATCAGGCGATCATCGATCAGCTGAATCAGGGTCTGCCGTATCAGACCCTGGATATGACCACGCCGGTGAAAGACAAGTTCATCAAAGAAGTGATGAACTTCCTGCCGGACGACTTTGCGGCAAATGCCCGCATTCAGTTCTGTGGCCCGTCGGGTGCCGATGCTGTGGAAGCGGCTATTAAACTGGCCAAGCAAACCACAGGTCGCAACACCATGGCGGCGTTCCATGGTGCATATCACGGGATGACCAACGGCACCATGGCCATGATGGGGAACCTGGGCACTAAAGCGCGTCGTCAGGGTCTGATGGCTGATGTGCATTTCTTGCCATTCCCATATACACTGCGCTGCCCGTTTGGCCTGAAAGGCAACGAGAGTGCCAAACAGAGCATTCGTTACATTGAGCGTATGCTGAACGATGACGAGAGCGGCGTGCAAAAGCCGGCGGCGATTATTGTTGAGCCGGTTCAGGGCGAAGGCGGGGTGATCCCAGCGCCGGCGTTCTGGCTGCAGGAACTGCGCCGGATCACCAAAGAGCACGGCATTCTGCTGATCCTGGATGAAATCCAGTGTGGTATCGGTAAAACCGGTTATCGTTTCGCATTCGAAGAAGCGGGCATCACGCCGGATATTCTGTGTCTGTCAAAAGCCATCGGTGGCGGTCTGCCGATGTCGCTGCTGATTTTTGATAAATCAATTGATACCTGGCGTCCGGGTGAACACACCGGGACATTCCGCGGCAACCAGCTGGCCATGGCGACCGGTGCCAAGGCATTGGAAATTATTCGTCGTGACAACCTGGTTGAGCACGCAGCCAAAGCCGGTCAGTACCTGCGCGAAGGGCTGGAGCGTATTGCCCGCCAAACCAGCTGTATTGCTGAAGTTCGCGGCAAAGGCCTGATGCTGGGCGTTGAAATTGTGAAGCCGGACGGCACCAAGAACAAGTTTGGTGAGCCGGAGGCGGATCCGGCGCTGACCATGAGCATTCAGCGTGCCGCGCTGGAGCGTGGTCTGATCATTGAAAAAGGTGGCCGCCAGGGCTCTGTCCTGCGTTTCCTGCCGCCATTGATCATCAGCTACGAGCAACTCGATTTCGCACTGGATGCGCTGTATAACGCGATTCTGGCGACCGCGGGTCCGGCCATGATTGCCGAAACGGACACCGACAGCGAGCAGGAAAAGTGGCGTGCCCACTTCATCCACACCGGTGAAGGCGGTGCCAATGTGCTGGAAGCGGCACTGAACCAGACCACTCAGGTGCTGAAGCAGGTCTTTGAATCAACGGACGCGCCGTACTCCGGCATTGAGCCGCTGATGCTGAAAAACCTGATCAACAACATCGATCTGGACAACCAGCAACTGCCGCTGGAAACCGTGATTGAACAAACCGGTGAGTTGATTGCCAAAAACTCGATCATGGTGCAGCACCCGAGCTGTATCGCGCACCTGCATACGCCACCGTTGATCCCTGCGGTTGCGGCCGAAGCCTTCATCAGCTCATTGAACCAATCGATGGACTCATGGGACCAGGCCAGTGCGGCAACGTTTGTTGAGCAGAAGGTCGTGGACTGGCTGAGCGGCGTTTACGGCTATGGCGCCGGTGCGGATGGTGTCTTCACCAGTGGCGGTACCCAGAGCAACCTGATGGGCTTGCTGTTGGCGCGCGACTGGGCAGCTGATCAAATGTCCGGCCATAACATCCAGAAAAACGGCTTGCCGGAGTACGCGGGTAAACTGCGCATCCTGTGCTCGAAGAAGTCGCACTTTACTGTACAGAAGTCGGCCTCGCTGCTGGGCTTGGGTGAGCATGCGGTCACCTGTGTGGATACCAACCCGGACGGCACGATTCGCCTGGCTTCGCTGGTTTCAACTCTGGAGAGCATGAAGCAGGAAGGTCTGCTGCCATTCGCTCTGGTGGGAACCGCAGGGACGACGGATCACGGTGCGATTGACGATCTGGCCGGTCTGGCTGACATCGCTGACCAACATCAGCTGTGGCTGCATGTTGATGGTGCCTACGGTGGTGCCCTGATCCTGAGCCGCCATAAGGCGCGTCTGAATGGGATCGAGCGTGCAGACTCGCTGAGCGTGGATTTCCACAAGCTGTTCTATCAACCAATCAGCTGTGGTGCGGTGCTGGTGCGTGACAAAGCGAACTTCAAGTATCTGCTGCATCATGCAGATTACCTGAACCGTGAAGATGATTTGCTGCCGAACCTGGTGGACAAGTCGATTGCGACCACCAAGCGTTTCGACGCCTTGAAAGTGCTGATGACCATGCAATGCGTGGGTACTGATGCACTGGGTGCCATGTATGATCACCTGCTGAGTCAAACGCAGCAAGTCGCGGATATGGTTAACCAGTCTGCTGAATTTGAACTGCTGGCCGATCCGGCGCTGTCGACAGTCCTGTTCCGTTATATCGGAAACCCGGCTGTGGATCTGAATCAGTTCAACAAGGAACTACGTATTGAAGCATTGGTGAAAGGCATTGCTGTGCTGGGCGAAACCGTTGTGGACGGCCAGGTGGCATTGAAATTCACCATTTTGAATCCTTGCCTGACGATGGCGGATTTTGAAACTTTACTTAACGATATCAATCAGCTGGCGAAAGCGATTACCCAGTAATTGATAATGACTATGGGAGCTGCCTGGCCTGAATGATTCGGACCAGGCAGAACGAGAGACCAAAATTAATAACGGAAGACAGAAAACTATGGCAATTCTACAAATTGGTGCAGGCGGCGTAGGTTGGGTTATTGCCCATAAAGCGGCCCAGAACAACGATGTACTGGGTGATATCACCATTGCATCCCGCACGGTGAAAAAGTGCGACCAGATCATTGAATCGATCAAGAAAAAGAACAACCTGAAGGATCCTTCAAAGAAACTGGAAGCGCGTGCGGTAAACGCTGATGATGTGGATGCGCTGGTTGCACTGATTCAAGAAGTTCAGCCTGATCTGGTCATTAATGCCGGACCACCGTGGGTAAACGTAGCCATCATGGAAGCGTGTTACCAGGCGAAAGTATCTTACCTGGATACGTCGGTTGCGGTTGACCTGTGTAGCGAAGGCCAGCAAGTACCTGAAGCTTACGATCCGCAGTGGGCATTCCGTGAGAAGTTCGAAGAAGCGGGCATCACCGGGATCCTGGGCGCCGGTTTCGATCCGGGCGTGGTCAGCGTATTTGCGGCATACGCCGTGAAGCACCTGTTTGATGAAATTGACACCATTGACGTGATGGACGTGAACGCCGGTGATCACGGCAAGAAATTCGCGACCAACTTCGATCCTGAAACCAACATGCTGGAAATTCAGGGCGACTCTTTCTACTGGGAAAACGGTGAGTGGAAACAAGTGCCATGTCACACCCGTATGATGGAGTTTGACTTCCCGGAAGTGGGCAGCCACAAAGTTTACTCGATGGCGCACGACGAAGTTCGCTCAATGAAAGAGTTCATTCCGGCCAAGCGCATCGAGTTCTGGATGGGCTTCGGTGATCGCTACCTGAACTACTTCAACTGCATGCGTGACATCGGCCTGTTGAGCCCGGATCCGGTAACGCTGCAAGACGGTACTGTCGTTGAGCCGCTGAAAGTGCTGAAAGCGCTGCTGCCTGATCCAACCTCTCTGGCTCCGGGCTATACGGGTAAAACCTGTATCGGTACTTGGGTTCAGGGAACCAAAGACGGTAAAGCGCGCAGCGTGTTTATCTACAACAACGCAGACCACGAAGTGGCTTACGAAGATGTGGAGCACCAGGCCATCTCTTACACCACCGGTGTTCCGGCGATCACGGCTGCGCTGCAGTACTTCCGTGGCGAGTGGGCTGGTAAAGGCGTGTTCAACATGGAGCAACTGGACCCGGATCCGTTCCTGGAAACCATGCCAAGTATCGGTCTGGACTGGGGTGTTCAGGAGCTGGAAGTTGGTCAACCGCTGATTAACATCCTGAAGTAAGGGGTTGAGTGACTCGGTTCTTGTCGTGAATACGGCAAAAAATCCTGAGACGCCTTAATCTTGTAGAGACCTAAAAGCCGATGCAAAGAGCATCGGCTTTGTTCGATTATTAAAGTGATTGAATCTATGCAAAAAAGCGAACTAAAAACTCCTTACTTCATGATTGATGAAGCCAAGCTGATCGCCAACCTGGAAATCGCCAAGCGATTGAAAGAGCTGTCGGGCGTGAAACTGGTTCTGGCACTGAAGTGTTTCTCGACCTGGGGTGTCTTTGACATCATTAAACCGTACCTGGATGGGACCACCAGCAGTGGCCCGAATGAGGTCAAGCTGGGGTATGAGACCTTTGGCGGTGAAACGCATGCTTACAGCGTCGGTTACAGTGAAGATGATGTCCGCGAAGTGGCCGAAATTTGTGACAAGATGATCTTCAACTCGCAATCTCAGCTGGCAGCGCATCGCCACCTGGTTGAAGGGAAAGCCTCTGTCGGCCTGCGCCTGAATCCGGGTGTCAGCTATGCCGGGCAGGATCTGGCGAACCCGGCGCGTCAGTTCTCCCGTTTGGGCGTTCAGGCCGATCATCTGGATCCGGCGGTGTTCGAGACGATCGACGGCGTGATGTTCCACATGAACTGTGAGAACAAGAGCGCGGATGCGTTCATCGGGCTGCTGGACGCTATCTCGGACAAGTTCGGTGCCTATCTGGATCAGCTTCAGTGGGTCAGCCTGGGCGGCGGTGTATTCTTTACCTGGCCGGGATACGAACTGGAGAAGCTGGCTGCGGCTCTGAAAGCTTTCTCTGAAAAGCATGGGGTGCAGCTGTACCTGGAGCCGGGCGAAGCCATTATCACCAAGACGGCGGATCTGGTCGTGACTGTGGTGGATATTGTCGAGAACGGAATGAAAACAGCCATTGTGGACAGTGCTACAGAAGCGCACCGTCTCGATACGCTGATTTATAACGAGCCGGCCTCGATTGCGGAAGCCAGCGAGCAGGGCGAGCATACCTATGTGATTGGCAGCTGTTCATGTCTGGCCGGCGATCAGTTCTGTGTGACCTCGTTTGAGCAGCCACTGGAAATTGGTCAGCGCCTGCACATTATGGACAGTGCCGGTTACACCATGGTGAAGCTGAACTGGTTCAACGGTCTGAAAATGCCGTCGATTTACTGCCAGCGCCAGAATGGTGACATCGAGAAGCTGAACGAGTTCGGTTACGACGACTTCAAACGTTCACTGTCTCAGTGGTCTGTAAGCTGAGTCTGACACTGTTCTTACCGGATGCCTGAGGGCCTCTGTTCAAAGCCCGGTGTGCTTGTTGCCCCCGGGCTTTTTTGTACAACTTCTTTGTACAAACTGCCTGGTTGAAAATGATACATCTTGGGTAAAGAGTCATTGAATGTGCTGCTTTTTAAGCAGTTGACATCAAGTTGTCATCTTTTTTATTGACTCATTTTTCAAAATCAGTAAATTACATCCCGTACCGCAGCGGAGGACTCCTCACAATCGGTATAAACAAAATGGCGCGTTGGCAGAGTGGCTATGCAGCGGATTGCAAATCCGTGGACCTCGGTTCGACTCCGGGACGCGCCTCCATTCTCTCTTGAGAATATTATGCGACACTAGCTCAGTTGGTAGAGCGCAACCTTGCCAAGGTTGAGGTCACGAGTTCGAACCTCGTGTGTCGCTCCAAATTTAGAAAAGCCCCGGTAGAAATGCTGGGGTTTTTTGCATGCAGAGCGCGACCTTATTAAGGTTGAGGTCACGCCTGGTTCCTTGAAGATTAGGAACCTCGCGTGTCGCTCCAAATTCAGAAAAGCCCCGACAGAACTGTCGGGGCTTTTTGCTTTTCTCGTGGTTCTATTCTCTGCGACTGCGACTGCGACTGCGACTGCGACTGCGACTGCCTGGCGTCGGGTCCGGGTCTTCCCCGGACTGCAGTTGTTACCTCAAAGTGTACGGTTTACCCAAGGTACGGGTTTGCACATGGCACCAGTAAATCTTGTAGATCGCCGATGCGTATCTCTAGCCCTGTCGCGGCTGGCGATTCCTGTTGTACAGTGACTTTCCGGCATTGTGAAATGGCCTGCGAAAAACTGAGCCATGCCGGAGCTATGGTTTCGGTGTCGATAAAGTAATATCGCTGTCCGACCGGATCGCTGAGATTGGTCCAGATGGTGTAGGACGCGCGATCACTCCCTTCGGGGTTGAAGTGCATCGGCACCGCGCATGTGGCTGCCAGCGAGCGCGTCTGGGCAATCACAGCCTGATGCGAGGTGGCCGGTTTGGAAAACATCAGATAATAGCTGGCTCGTTCAAAGCGCTGGGTGGAGCTGTTCCCGCCCGGGACTGCATAACGGATCGGATGGGGATTGTTTGCCGGTGGGATCCCCCACTGATACTGCCAATACTGGGTCAGGGTCTGCTGGGTATGGTAGTCAGGTTGATTTGTGACAATACGATCGGCCGAGTTGTGGTGGACGTGGAAAACACCTTGCCTGACTTCGATCACTGCGGAGTCACCGTGGCGATCAGAAATGGCCAGATGGAGTGCTGCCTGCATCGCCGAGTGATCCGGAACCGGCTGGGAAATAAGCTGGAACGGGACGGTGCGGAAGTATGCCGTGGTTTGCTCAACGGTCGCAAAAGAATCCAAGACAAATTGAGCCCAGCGAAGTGCGCTGAGGACGGGTTTCCCCTTTGGGTATTTTAGCTCGCCATAGCTTGAATCGGAATCATACAGCGCGTTGACAACGAGCCCGGGTTCGTTCATGCCGTCAATGGTGGAGTAATCTGTATTTTCATCCCCCATCACACTCGCAATACTGGCGTATTTTGAAACCCAGGAAAACACGTCGCATTGTTCGAGTTCAAAATGAGCTCGGGCAGCTTCGGATAAGCCGTTTCGTCGTTCACCTTCAGGAAAAGTAAATAAGGCAGCATTGACCGGCCAGAACCAGTCCATATTGCGAGAGGCCACTGGAAAGTCGGGATGGATAGTGTTTAATATTCGGGTACACACAGATCTGTTTCCTCTGGAGTATTATTAACTAAGTTGTAATTAGGATGGGCCTTCTGTATTCTAATGCGTTGATTTTCATTAAGGAATGTGATTTTTATGCGTTTTGACGCTTTTGATGGAACGCAAACCTTGCGCGCGCGCGTGCTCGGGGGCATGTGTATCGCCTTAGGGGTATTGGCCGCCCTGATGGCTGTAGCCAATATACTTTGGAGCCAGTCTTATCTGTTCGCTCTGATCGAAGGTATTTTTGCCGTCCTGTCATATTTCTTATATGTAAAATCCAAGCGTCAGACTTATACGCTAAGGGAAAAGAATTGTTATTTGCTATTCCTTTTTGTGTTGGTGAGTTATGCGATATATGCCAAGCCGCTGGTGATGGGGGTCTATATGTGGGCTTTTCTGCTCCCCATTGTGTTTTATTTATTATTGGGGAAAAAGCAGGGGTTCATTGTTTCGCTGGCGTCACTGACTGTCCTGATGGCTATTCTATTTTTTAAGAAGCCAGTCGACCCGCCTTTCCAGATCATCCCGGTGATCATCAATTTCTCTTTTTGCTATATCAGTATTCTTGGCGTGTCTCATGTTTATGAATCGAATCGAGATAGAATTGAGCAGGCCCTGCATGTGCTGGCATTGACGGATGCGCTGACCGGGGCCAAAAATCGGTTGGCATTTAAAAAAGACATTCAGGCAAAACGTCGGCAGAAGAAAATACTGTCGATTCTGGTGCTGGATATCGACCATTTTAAACAGATCAATGATACCTACGGCCACGAGGCGGGTGACGATGTCCTGAAAAAAGTGACTCGCTGTCTTGCAGGCATTGCCGGAGAAGACGCGGTGTATCGTCAGGGGGGAGAAGAGTTCTGCGTTGTGGTGGCGCAGGACTTAAGTGGCGCTGAACAGCTTGCTGAGTCCATCCGGGCAGGGATCGAAACGACAGAGTTTGTCACGCAGGGCTGCTCTATTGGGGTGACGGTGAGTCTGGGCATAGCGCAGTTTGCCCTAGGGCTGAGTGAAGATGATGTGCTGCGTATCGCCGATGAGCGCTTGTACACCGCGAAACTACAAGGACGAAACCAGGTCGTTTCCTCTGCGGGACCTCTACCGTCCTGCTGAGTGGTGGAGCGACCGAGAATTGGTTTAGCGTTGTGAGAGAACAAGGGAGCCGGCATCCTCGGCCATCTTGCTACAGGCCTGCTCCTGAGGTTTCAGCGCCGGCCAGCTTTCGAGTTGGCAGAACAATTTTTCCCGCCATGCTTCATCCTGCCAAATCGTAGTATGACCCGGTTGTTCGGAAAGCCATAACTGTTTGGGGCCGTTCGCCAGGTCAAACAGGGTCTGTGCGTGGCTTTCGTCAATTAAAGGATCGTTGGTGCTATGCGTGATCAGAATCGGCACTTGCTGAATGTTCGCGATAGCCAGTGACGGCGCGTAGTGATTGGTCACTGTCCAACTGAGCGGATACTGAAAAAGCCAGGTCAGCCAGGACTTGCCTAAGGTCTGCTGCATGATTTTCTGGTGTGAGCTGAAGGTACTGTCGATGATCAGGCCCTGTGGCCGCTCGGCGGGGGGCAGCTCAGCGACCATGTTAATGGCGATGGATGCCCCGAGGCTTTGCCCCCAGACAATCACCGGTCGGTTGACACCTTGTTGAGCGCGTACCATCCGGTAGCTGTCCAACGCATCTTGCTGCACCGAAGCAAAATCGGGACGACCGACAGAGCGTCCGTAGCCACGGTAGTCGATTAGTATCACTTCCCAGCCTTGTTCGGCCAGCCAATAAACATTTGCGGCGTGAAAACTCAGGTTTTGCGCGTTACCGTGCAGAAAAAAGATGGTGCCTTTCTCGGGGCCTTTGGCTTGAATTTGCCAACCATGGATGATTGTGCCGTCCTCGGTACGAAAGAACCGATCCCGTTTGGTAAAATCAAACATCTCAGGTGTTGGTGCCATTTTCTTTGTTGGCCAGAAAAACAGACTTTCGCAACCGGTCAGGCTGGTGGTGAGCCAAGTACAGATGATGATGATCCAGAACTTACGCAACGGTATCTCCCCCTTTTCCACGTGTCCTTAGTGTAGTGTTCACGACCAGGCTTACCAGTAATATCGATAAGACACACTGGTTTCTGTTGCTCCGTCGTAGCTGACTTGAGTCCGGATATCCCAGTCTTTCGCCTGCCCGAAGCGCTGTTCCCAGGCCAAGCTGTGCCCGTGTTGTGCGGTATTATCCAGATAGTAGTGATAGCCGACAGCCAGGGATGTCCGCCAATACGGGGTCACCCGGGAAATTAATCCTGCGGAGACACCGGCTTTAACGTGGCCACGTTCCCGATCAGGAGCCTGCAGTTTGCCATCAAGCATGCCGTAAATTGCACTCTCCTGATTCAGGCGGTAGCTTTTTCCCAAGGAACCGGAGATCCCGGCCACCAGGCAGTCGTCGCATGCGAAGTCAACATTGGCCACCCCGACACGCAGAGTCCAGCTGTTGCCACCGTCATGGGGAAGTCCGGTGCTGGATACGTTCAGGTTCTGGATCCGGAACAAGTCCCAGTGCTTGAGGCGCCATTGATCGTCTCGGTACAGCAACGAGAGATCAAACATCGAAAGTTCAGAGAAGGGCAGACGTCCGGCATCAAGGGCCAGCAAGTCATAATAATTGGCCCGGTACCGTAATTCGACCCCTTCGCCCAAGCGGGAGTTGTAGGTTGGCGCCAGTTGAATGAATGAAGGAAACTGCGCTTCATGCGGCGGTGTGCCCGCCGGTGCTTTCCAGTCAACGGGCGTTGCCGGGAGGGTAAACCGCTTGGCGAGCAGTTTCCGTTTGGCGTCGTGTTGTTCGGGGTCAAGCCCATCTAAAGAGACTTCCAGAAAACTGTAGTAATCAAACAGTGTTTCAATAATCCGCTGCTGGCTCAGTGTACTCTGATTGTGAAAAGCAGACTGATTCAGCGCTTCAATATCTTGCGCCAGGGCTTCTGCGACAGCCTGTTCTCGATGGTTTAACCGATGAAATTTTTGATAAAACGCTTCCTGTCGTGACTGATGCTTCCGGATTGCCTTGGCCAGCGTCTGATCCCGGTTCACCCCGGCGACACCAGCGACGACATCGGAGGGCATGACCCAGGGCTTTCGGGTATTTAACAACGAACCGTCAACCGCCAGCTCTAGGAGTTTGGCGATATGGTAGGCACAGTTTTGTTTGAAGAAATAATAGGTAAAAGTTTTATCATGGATTTCCCAATGATGGGCCAGGATAAAGTCGACTTCCTCCTGGGTCAGATCCAACTGATATTCCCAAAGATCACGCAGTTCATTTTCGTTATAAATCTGGCTGTGGCGATGAAATGGTTCGGATGAATACTGTGCCTGGTATCCGCCAAAAATACCCCAGGTGATGTATTTGAGTTTATTGTCCTCTGGTGGCACCATGGCCCCGTAGTTCAGGGTGTTTTCAAGGAGTTGCGTTTTGTCATCATTATTGAGTTTCACCAGCAGGTGGCCGTACATTGAAGCCGGGTTGCCCAAGTAGCCGGATGCAAACAGCAGGCTGAGCGAGTTCGCCCTGTGCTCAGCGGCATGCGCTGCATACTCCGGACACGCAACGGTCGGCAGGGCTTGTGCGAACCCCGGTAACATTTGCGACAGCCAGTGTTTTCTGGCAGGAAAGCGGCATTGGGCAGATACATTCGGCTGGGTCTCTTTGTGCAGCATGGCGGCGATGGTTGCGCTCAGTTCATCTGCCGGGGATGTTTTTCCCGTAGGTGCCAGAAAAAAATGCTCTGATGTCACCTCACTGGCAAGCACGCTTGAAAAAGTGCTTTTTTCATAGTGGCCCAGCTTGAGCCAAGTCGGGTGTTGGGCTAACTGTTGCTGCTGTGCGGCAAGCCAGGGTTCATCGAGGGCTGCGGCTTGTGCCGTCTGGGCGATTGCAGGGCTGATGCAAAGCAGTGCCGGGAGCAAGGAGTGTTTGTACATGGATGAAGAACTACGCAAGAGGGTGGCTACCGAGGCAGAAAGAAAAACCGAAGCTGAAAGAAAAAAGGCAGCCCCAGGCCGCCTTTTCAATACATCGCGAGAGATTAGGCTGCAGTGTTTGCAATCAGCGCGTTGTAGTAAAGCTCAGCTTTTTCAGCGGTGGTCGCATTCGCGTAGTTTGGCTGGCTAACGATACCCGCCATGTCAGCACGGACTGCCGCGATCACGTCAGCGCGAGCGGCTGGAGTGACTTCCAGCAGATCAAGCATGGCTGTGATGTGTTCACCGTTACCAATCGCTGTTTCTTCAATGATGTTGTTGTAGCTTTGCTGGATGAACATCGCTGTCTTCACATTGGCTCCGGCACAAGTGTTTACAGACAGACCTGCAGAGGTCACAGCAGTTGTACCCAGATCCCAAATAACATTCGATATTGCCGCTGCTGGAGCGATATCTTCAAAAATCATGGCACCGATACCACAGTCAGTCCAAGGGTTCAGACCTGATGATGCTTTTCCATCAGCCATTGACATTGGTGCAGCGAGAACTGCAGAAGCGATAGCCACCGCGGTGATTAGTTTTTTCATTATTGTTCCTTATTTGTCCCTATTCATATACATGTCCCTTATTAGGTGACGCGTATCATAAGAGGCAAGATAGTAGTCAATCTCGCTATTTGATTCAATACGGAAGAAGTCATTTTTTACTTATAGTCTGAAGTGGGTTCCACCCGGGATTCTCATGAGGTTGACTGAATATGCAGCAACTTTCTTCGCAGGGAGACTATGATTACAAGGAGCCCACTGTTCCTCATTGTGTGATGGGCATGCTGTTTTCGGGCAGCGATGTACAGATGACGGAGAAGAACTATGAAAAAAGCGCAACTTGTACTGGCAGCCGCGGCAGTCGCCATGTCGACTTCAGCTTTTGCCGATATTAAGATTTCTGACAGGGAAAACGGTGCCTGGGTGACGGTGACCCATCAAGGTGCACCGGCAGCGAACGCGACGGTGTCCGTTGTTAATTTGCCGCAGGTGCGTCAGAAATATCAAACGGACGAAAACGGCCGGGTCTTTTTACCGATCTCAGTGACGAACTCCCGATCTGTAAAATACCGGGCTGTGACCCAGGAAGGGAATGTATATAGCAAATTTGCGTTCCACTCAGACAAGAAGCGTTGATGTGATAAGGCGCTTGTTCTGTTGAGAAGTCGCGCTTCTGCAGACACGCTTGTTTCATGGGCCCATTAGGGCTCATGAATTTCTTTAACTCCTCAGTTTTCTCCCTCTTTTATTGATTTTCCCCTGTCTGTGCTTTCGCCATTCACTCAATTCCTGATGTTCCCAAAGCTCTCGATGCGACACAAAGTTTCGCGACGCAATTGACCGCCCGTTGTTTTTTGTGAAGTCCGGGTTGGCGTTTATTAGAGGAATATGGAATAACTTAGTCTGATATGGATGTTGAATTCAGGTTGCGCTTCGGGTCTTATCGGTGCCGCGATGATTGCTTGCATCGTTTGACTATAAGCTTATGAAATAAAAGAAGGAATTTATCTTGAAAAAGATTCTGTTATCAACCTTGGTCAGTGCTGTTTTGGGGATGCCGACGTGGTCAGCCTTGGCGGCTGAAGTACCGAGCGGGGTGGCCCTGGCGAAAGAGCAATATTTGGTGCGAGCAAACGGCGCAGAGCCGAATACCCTTGATCCGGGCCTGGTAGGCTCGGGTAGTCCGGGCGATGTGATCGTCAATGATCTGTTCGAAGGGCTGGTGATTGAAAACCTGCAAGGAGAAACCATCCCGGGGCAGGCGGCATCCTGGACGATTTCAAAAGACGGCCAAACCATCACGTTCAAATTGCGTGATCAGTTACAGTGGTCTGATGGTTCGCCGTTGACTGCACACGACTTTGTGTATGCCTGGCGACGGGCGGTGGATCCGAGTACCGGCAATACCACCAGCTTTTATTTTCAGACCGCCAATGTGCTGAACGCCGAGGCCATTATTGCCGGGGAGAAACCCGCCTCGACGCTCGGGGTTCAGGCGCCGGATGACGGTACGTTAGTCATTACCCTGGCGCAGCCGACGCCGTATTTCATCAGCTTGATGAGCATCAAAACTTTCTTCCCGGTTCCCCGTGCGGTGGTGGAGCAATACGGGGACGCCTGGACCCGTGCGAAGCACTTCGTTTCCAATGGTGCTTATGTGCTGAAACAGTGGGTGCCGAACGAAAAAGTTGAGGTGGTGCGAAATCCCTACTATCGGGACAACGAGAAAACTGTGATCGATGGCGTCACCTATCTCGCACTCTCTTCACAAAACGCTGAACTGACCCGTTACCGGGCTGGCGAAATTGATATGACCAACCGGGTCCAGCTGGAATACTACCAGAAGCTCAAACAAACCAATCCTGAACAGATTAAAGCGTTGCGGCTGTTGGGATCTTACGTCTATGCCTTTAATACCCGGGTGGCGCCGTTTGATAATCCGGATGTACGCCGGGCGCTGAATTTGGTGATTGACCGGCAGTTGCTGGTGGAGAAAGTGACCGGCCAGGGCGAGCCACCGGCCTATTCTGTCGTGCCGGACATTATTCCGGGCTATCAGGCACCGGTACCAGCGTTTGCGGTGCAATCCCGACAGGAGAAGCTCGCACAGGCACGCGAGCTGTTAAGCAAGGCTGGATATAGCCAAGCGAAACCGTTGACGGTGAAGCTGACCTACAACACCAGTGAGAACCATAAGAAAATCGCCCTGGCGATTGCCTCGATGTGGAAACAGCTGGGGGTAAAAGTCGAGTTGGAAAACATGGAATGGAATGCCTATCTGGCGGCCAAATCGACCGGGGATTTTACCGTGGCCCGCTCGTATGCATTTGGCGACTTTGCAGAGCCGTCCTCAGTGCTGGAAAGCTTCACTTGTGGACATGTCGGCAACGAAAGCGGATTTTGCAATGACACCTTTGACCGTTTGCTCAATCAGGCCGCGAACACACCTGAAAAGGCCCAGCGCTATGCATTGTTCAATCAAGCTGAGCAGATCCTCCTGGAGAACTCACCGGTGATCCCGCTCTATCACTATAACCATACGCGTCTGGTGCGCGACTCTTTGCAGGGCTTCCCGGAAAATAACCCGAAAGGCAACATTTACGCCAAAGATATGTATTTTATCGCCCAATAATATTCATTTCATGGATATTACGGGGAGGTTCAACCTGCGATGAAAGGGGCTATCAGCCCCTTTTTTTGATCGCGGATTGTTGATTATTCAACCTGACTGTTCGGTTATTGTGATGGTCAGTTTGATTTCTATGGGATGGATGTCCAATAGGTTGAATACGGTGCCAACTGCGAGTATATTGCAAACGTTTATGATAATGGATTTCATTAAGGTTTTTAATTCTTATGAACAAAATTGCAGTATCAGTATTACTCGGTCTTTGTACCTCACTACCCGCATTAGCCGCTCCGGTCACGATTGAACATCGGATGGGGGAAACCGTCATTAAAGAGACGCCAAAACGTGTCGTTGTCCTTGGCATGGGCGCCTTGGATGCTGTGGACAAATTTGGTATTGAACCTGTGGCGGTGAATAAGGTAGCGCAGCTTCCTGAATACCTGCACAAGTATAAAGATGCAAAATACGCTGCTGCGGGCAGTCTGTTCGAGCCGGATTTTGAAACCATCTATATGCAAAAGCCGGATTTGATTATTGCCGGCGCGCGTGCATCGACCAGTTATGACGAACTGTCCAAGATTGCGCCGACGATTGTGTTTGCCGCCGAGAGCGATAAAGGCTACTGGGAAAGCACGAAACAGCAGTGGCGGAACCTGGGTAAAGTGTTTGCTATTGAAGCCAAGGTTGAGCAGAAGATTGATGCACTGGACGCTGAGTTCAAGGCCGTTCGTGACTACAACCAGAAACATGAAGTGAATGCGCTGACCGTGATGAGTTCAGGCGGCAACATTACCACTTTCGGTGCCGAATCGCGCTTCTCTGCCATTTATAAAGACTTCGGGTTTAAAGAAGCGGCGAAAAGTGTCAAAACCAGTAATCATGGCGACTTGATTTCATACGAGTACATTCGTAAAGCCAATCCGCAGACCCTGTTGATTATTGACCGCGACAAGCTGGTGAATAAAGGCGAGAGCACAACGCGTCAGGATTTTGAAAATGATCTGATCAAAGCGACCCAAGCTTACCAGAACAACAAGATGACCTTCCTGGATCTGAACGCCTGGTATGTGTCGATTTCGGGCGTGACTGCGACCGAGCAGATGATCAGTGATGTGAAACAGTCCATCGGTCTCTGATTGAACCGCCCGACAAGCTGAGGTTAGCTTTGAAAAAGTTATTGCTTGTTCTCGCGGGTTTAAGTCTGGCCTCGTTATTTGTTGGTGTCAGCGAACTGTCGTTCAGCCAGGTGATGGCTGGGGATGAGAGTTCGCTGCATTTGCTTTTAACGAGCCGACTGCCACGGCTGCTGGCAATTTTGCTGGCCGGCGCTGGTTTAAGCATCGCGGGACTCATTATGCAGCAAATCAGCCAGAACCGGTTTGCTGCACCTTCCACGTCCGGCACCATCGAGTGTGCCATGCTGGGATATGTGCTGAGCCTGGTCCTGTTCGGACACGGCCACAACCTGTGGCTGATCTTCGGGGTTGCGATGGCAGGTACACTGGTATTTGTGCAGTTCATTCAACGGATCCAGTTCAAAAACGCCATTTTCATCCCATTGATCGGCATTATTTTCGGCAATGTCGTCGACTCTGCCGCAACGTTTATTGCCTATAAATACGATGCGGTGCAGAACTTGTCCGGTTGGACGGTGGCCAATTTTGCCAATATCCTGCAAGGGGATTTTGAGCTGCTCTATATAGCCGTCCCAATTGCGATTTTCAGTTATCTTTATGCGACGCGTATTTCCGCCGTCGGGCTCGGCAAAGACTTTGCGGTGAACCTGGGGCTGAATTATCAGCAAGTGGTCACGATTGGCGTGCTGCTGGTCTCGGTGCTTGCAGCCAGCGTGGTGATGATTGTCGGCCAGCTCCCGTTTTTGGGGCTGATTGTACCGAACCTGGTCAGTCATTTCTTTGGCGATAATTTGCGCAAGAATATTCCGTTGACGGCGGTATGTGGCGCCTTGTTGGTACTTGGATGTGACCTGATCGGCCGCTTGATCATCTTCCCGTACGAAGTGCCGATTTCAATGGTGATCAGCATTTTGGGCGGCGGCGTGTTTATTTTCCTGATTCTGGGAGGGCAAAAACGTGTCGGATAGTCGTAAGCTCTGGATTTTGGGCATCACTTCACTGGTGTTTGCTGCCTTATTTATCGGTGTCGGGCTCAATGCGGATAACTATGCGTATTTCCTGTCCCGCCGGGTGCCGAAGGTGTTAGCGATGGTTCTAGCGGGGGTGGCGATTGCGCAATCATCCTTGGTGTTCCAGACCATCACCCATAACCGGATTCTGACCCCCAGCATCATGGGTTTTGATTCGCTGTATGTCCTGACGCAGGTCAGCGTGGTGACGCTGTTCGGGAGTTTCAGCGCTTACAGCCTCAATGCTTATCTGAACTTCTCGCTCTCTGCCGGGGTGATGGTGCTGTTTTCGCTGCTGTTGTTTGGCTTTTACTTTGCCAAGCAGGGCCGGAATTTATTCACCCTCTTGTTGTTGGGACTGATCCTCGGCCAGCTGTTTATCAATGTCTCGTCGTTTTTCACCATGTTGATGGATCCGAACGAGTTTTCGACGGTTCAGGCCAATCTGTTTGCCAGCTTCAGTAATGTGAAAGTTGAGCTGGTGTATCTGTGCTTGCCGTTGCTGGTGGCCGCCAGTGTGGCTCTGTTCCGGATGAACCGGGTGCTGGATGTTTTCTGGCTGGATCATGATAACGCCATCAGCCTGGGCGTGGATGTTCGGCGAACCACCATGCAGGTGCTGATGTTGTCGGCATTTCTGATTGCGGTCTCGACGGCACTGGTTGGCCCGATCATGTTCTTCGGCCTTCTGGTGACCAACCTGGCCCGGGAAGCGTTCGGGACTTATCATCACCGAGTGCTGATGATTGGCTGCTCGTTGCTAGCAGTGTGCGCGTTGCTCTCGGGTCAGTGGGTGATCGAAAACATCTTCCAGTTCGAAACCACGTTAAGTGTGGTGATCAATTTCATTGGTGGGGCTTACTTCCTGTCGATGTTGTTCAGAAACAAGATTGTGTAGGTCCGTGATGATTATCGTAGACAAATTAACGAAAACCTTCGGCCACAGTAAAGTGGTGAGTCAGGCGAGTGCCCAGTTCGAAAAAGGGAAAGTCACCGCCATTATCGGCCCCAATGGCGCCGGGAAAAGTACCTTGTTGTCGATGGCGAGTCGCCTGTTGCCGAAAGACAGCGGGAGCGTGGTGATTGACTGCAAAGATCTGGCAGAGTGGGATACCAAGCAGCTGGCGAAGAAGCTGGCCGTGCTGCGCCAGGCCAACAATATCACCATGCGGTTTACCGTCCGGGAAATGGTCGCTTTCGGCCGGTTCCCTTACTCGCAAGGGAAGCTGAATACGCAGGATCAGGAGGAAATCAATAATGCGATTGAATACCTCGGCTTGACTGCAATTCAGCATAAATACCTCGATGAGTTGAGTGGGGGGCAGCGTCAGCTGGCATTTATTGCGATGGTGATTGCCCAGGACACAGACTATGTGTTCCTGGATGAGCCGCTGAATAATCTCGACATTAAACACTCGCTTCAGATTATGAAGAATATCCAGCGCCTGGCCCGTGACATGAATAAGGCGGTGGTGGTGGTGATCCACGATATCAATTTTGCCGCTTGCTATTCCGATATCATTATCGCGCTGAAACGTGGTGAAGTGGTGGCCAGCGGCACCGTCAATGACGTGATTCAGGCGTCGGTGCTGAGTGAGATATACGAAACCCCTTTTAATATTGTCGAAGTGGACGGCAAGCGCATGTGTACGTACCACTAAGTCATTTGAGACGATATTCAGTCAATAACCAAGCCGCCTTCGTCTGAAGGCGGCTTTTTCATGGCTGTATGTATGATGGCGGCGCGGATGGTGCAGCAAGAGCGCAAAGTGATGGGCAAGAGGGGGAACGCTGCATCTGACGATTTCGTCGGCTCCACTGATGGCGAATAATTTGTAATGAAATCCGGATCACTTGGTGGCGTAAATTTGCTGCGGCGGCACGCCAAAAGTACGTTTGAACGCATTGGTGAAATTGGCCGGATGTTGATATCCCGCTTCATAAGCGGCCTCGGTGATGGTAATTTGCCCGCGCTCTAATTGCAGTTTGGCAATTTCCAACCGGCGGATCCGGATATAACCGCTGACGGTCAGGTTGAGGTTTTGTTTAAAGCGCCGCTGCAGGTTCGAGACACTCATTGAAAACTGAGCGGCCAGGCGCTCCAGCGACAAATCCTGATCCAGGTGTTTCTCGATATAATTAACAATATGCGCGACTTGAGAATAGTGCGAACAGAGGGTATCGGCTTCCATTTTAAATGAATCATGAGTCAGTTGATTCAGGACACGAGCCGCTAACGTGTGGGTTAATATTTCAAACTGCATTTTTTCCTGAAATGTTTGTGGATGTGATAAGGCCATCAGCGCCTGCGCCAGTTCCAGCATCTCCTGATCCAGCGCGATAGGTTGATGAGCCTTATGGTAGCGGGTAAATTGCTGCACGGGACAGTCAAGGCCGGCGCGCTGGGCAATCCACGATGGGTGCATGATGATATTGAGTTTGCTGACTTGGTTACCGGCTCTGAACTCCCGTCGAAAGTTGGCCGGTTTGGCTAAATTCACAATCACCGCACAGGGTTCGGATTTTGTGTTTAAGTGAAATTCCAGATCGTCATAGCTGAACTTTAAGTGTCCTTTGAGCAGCAGGGTGACGATAACGGATGAGGGAATCGCAGACATCATATTCGAGTCCGCCAGCTCTAAACTGGTCCCGCCATGCACCTTGATGTTGTCATCAAAGCAATATGCAATGAAGTCCCCTTCCGCGAGCGGGGTTTGCCGGGTGCGTTCTTGCGTCAGAATCAGTTCTTTATCGTGACACTCGATTTTCTTCGTTAGCGCAACTTTCTTTATTTTTCTGTTTTCTTTCTGTGAAAGTATCATTTTGACCATTCCTCATAACCACTGTGCAGTTTCACATAAGTTATTAAGCTTTTCGTTAATGAGAATCAATCTTATCATAACTGCGAATTATTATTATTTGTGTTCGGGAATTTTTTTCATGGAATGGGTAAAACATACGTCTGCTAAACCCTCGTTACTTTGTCTTGCTATCGGTATGGCGCTCTCTTCCGGCGCTTATGCCGAAGAAAAACAGTCATACTTTGATGAAATGGTTGTTTGGGGAACGAAAGTTTCCAGTAACTCGGAGTCGCTATATTCGCAGGATATGTCGCTCAAACAAGCAGACCATATGTCTGATTTGTTGCGCGACATTCCAGGGGTAGACGTGGGTGGGACGCATTCCGTGAACCAGCGAATTACGATTCGTGGTCTGGGTGAAACCGATCTGGATATCCGTCTCGATGGCGCGTCTCAGCACGCTAATATGTTCCACCACATCGGGAACCTGACCCTGAACCCGGACATTCTGAAATCTGCCGACATCCAGGTGGGCAACAACTCGGTCACTCAAAATGGTCTGGGCGGTGCGGTGTACTTTGAAACCAAAGATGCCAAAGATCTGCTGGGCTACAACGAACAATTCGGTGCCCGTGTGTTTGGTGGTTACCAGTCGAATGACAGCCAGCAGGGTTCTTTGACAGTATACGGCCAGCTGACGGATACCGTTGATGCAATGGTGTATGGCCACTATATCACCCGCGATAACTTCAAAGATGGGGAAGGCCACAAAACCATTGGTGCCAAAGGTAATACTTACAATATCCTGGGTAAGGTCGGTGTTGAGCCGACTGAGAACCACCGGTTTGAACTGGCCTACGACCTGTATCGTGATGGCGGAGATTACAGCCCGCGTCCGGATATGGGCGGCAGTGCCAATGGCGAGCTTTCTAAGAAAGCAGTGATACCGACCGACTATGATCGTGACACCATCACGCTGAGCTATGCGCTGGACGCCGGTCAGCACGTGGGGAAAGTGGCGCTGTATACCAGCAAAACAGAAATCAACCGAAATGAAGCCGTGTTGAAAACTTATGGTGTGCGTTGGCCGGGCGATCGTTTGTCTGAGAGCAGCGCGGAAAATACCAACACGGGTGTGAACGCGAAGTTCCAGTCCCAGCTGGAATTGTTGTCCCTGGCAAATCAGCTGACTTATGGTCTGGACTACATGAACAAAGACAGCGAAAGCACCTATGGTGGTGCCAAGTTCATGGATGAAACAGCGAAAAGTGCGGCGGTGTTTGCTGAAAATCAGATCTTCTTCACCGATGATTTTTCTGTGACTGCCGGTCTGCGTTATGACGATTACAAGCGTGAAGCCGTCACGGGCACGGATAATTTCGATGAAGTGACCTGGGCATTGGGCACCGAGTGGAATGTGACGCGATACTGGACGGTGTTTGCCAACGCGCGCTCCCTATTTAAAGGTCCTGAACTGTTTGAAACTTACGTGAAGTATCAGGATGTGACCTTCCTGGCTGACGATATCAAAGCGGAAACGGGCCTGAACACCCAAGGTGGTGTGCGCTACGGTAAGAACATTGGAGAGCATCGTGTTGGCGCTAATGTCACGGTATTTAAAACCGGCATTGACGACTACATCATGACCAGTTATCAAAAAGCATCGAAAACATACTTAGTTTCCAATGCCGGCGATGTAGAAATTACCGGTTTTGAAGCCAGCGCCAGCTATGGGCTGGGGATGTTCAACAGTAAGTTGTCTTATGCCAAGTCGGATACTGAATACAAAGACACAGGTAAGCCGGTTCTGCATGAAAATGGTCGCAGCATGGATGTGGGTGACAGCATTGCCCTGACGCTGGATTACCAGTCTGAATCCCTGGAAACCATCTTCGGCCTGACCTCGATTGTGGTTCTAGATGAAGACAACGTCCTGGCCGATCAGCCGGAGAAAGAAGGTTACGATGTTCATAACATCTATGCGCAGTGGGTACCTTCCAAGGTTGAAGGGCTAAGCGTGACCTTCGGGATCGACAACCTGTTTGATGAAACCTATACCTCACATGCGTCTCGCTCGGGTGTAGCACGCGGCACCATTAACTTAAACGACTACGAGCCAGGTCGTAACTTCAAGCTGTCGGCCGCTTACCAGTTCTAAGCCTGCCAAAGGACAACCGAAAGACACCGATAATCGACCCCCCACTGGTGGGTCGATTTTTTGTATTCACCTGGCGGTGCCGTGACAAGGCGAGGGCGTGATGGTTGAGGATATGCTGGGACTCGTTCAACATTGCCGATAGAAAAAGCGCTCCAACAGCCCGAGGCTAAGATACGATCGCCGACAAAAACGCTCTTGGGTGTCTCGACTTTTAGAGTGGAAGTAATGACGAGAATGGGTTCATGGGACGTTGATTCGCCAGACGCCTCGGTTGCTACAATCGGGAGTGCAAGCAATGTGAATGAGAGCGGTAGTAAACTGGAACAGCAGGTTTGATAAATCGTGCTGATCAGTCAGTGTCGCAGGGCAGTGCGTGTCGCAACATCCGTTTGTACACTTCTAACCAAAATAGAGCATCGTTATGCTAATGATCACCCGTGATGTCGCGTCGACATTTTTGAGTAACATAAACGGTTTGCATTCAGGTGCGCTGCATAAGTTAATATCATGGGCAATACGGTGCGTGTTGAGGTGACATGTTTCGCAAAATAGGCTGCTGAAATGGAGATGAGGCTGATATCACTCAGGCAGAATTTTGCTTTCGGATATGCTATTGCCCCTACAAAACCAATACTTTGTTATCAATGGGCATCAAGCTAAAGTATGTCGACTGTCTCTCTGTCCAGCGTCACACGCTGTACTGCCCAAACATAGGTTCATGAATATATGTTTAAGTTTTTTGAAAATTTAACGGCGGCTTTTCCATCTCAGGAACCCGAACAGCCGCCGGGAAATTTATTTGCGTTTTGCCGGTTCTATACCCGCGGATTTGAATTGCCTTTAGTGGCGATGTCTGTGCTGAGTGCGTTGGTGGCAATCGTCGAAGTGATTTTACTGGGCTTCATGGGACAACTGGTCGATATGCTGGCAAACCACACGCCCGACACCTTGTGGGCGGAAGAAGGCAATACCCTGCTGCTGATGGGAGGATTGGTGATTGTGGTGATCCCGGCGCTGGCTTTCCTGCACTCAATGATCATGCACCAGTCTTTGTTGGGGAACTACCCGATGTCGATTCGCTGGCTGGCTCACCGGTATTTGCTGCGCCAGAGCGTGTCCTTCTATCAGGATGACTTTGCCGGTCGTATTGCGACTAAAGTTATGCAAACTTCGTTGGCGGTGCGTGAAACCGTGATGAAGCTGGTTGATGTTCTGGTTTATATCAGTGTCTATTTTACAGCCATGATCATTATGATGGGGAACTCGGATTTCTACCTGATGTTGCCGATCCTGGCCTGGCTGGCATGCTACATCGCGATTCAGTGCTACTTTGTGCCACGGATGAAGAAAGTCGCGACGGAGCAGGCGGATGCCCGCTCGATGATGACGGGGCGGATTGTTGACAGCTACACCAATATCGCGACCGTGAAGCTTTTCTCTCATACCAACCGGGAAACCGAGTATGCCGAGAAGGGGATGCAGGGGTTTCTCAACACCGTGTATAACCAGATGCGTCTGGCGACTTGTTTTGTGCTAAGTGTTGATGCCATCAACTACCTGTTGCTGTTCACCGTGGCTGCGTTGTCGATTGGCTTGTGGATGAATGCTGCCGTCACCGTCGGCGTGATTGCGGTGGCGATCAGTATTGCGCTGCGAATTCAGGGAATGTCGAAGTGGATCATGTGGGAGATCGGGGCGTTGTTTGAGAATATTGGCACCGTGATTGATGGCATGAAGACGCTGTCGAAGCCGGTGTCGATCCAGGATGTGCCGAATGCGCCGCAACTGAGCGTGGCGCAGGGCAGCATCGATTTTGATCAGGTCAGCTTCCACTATGGTGAAAAAGAAGGGGTGATTGAAAAGCTGAACCTGTCGATCAAGCCGGGGGAAAAAGTCGGTCTGGTGGGCCGCTCCGGTGCCGGTAAATCGACCCTGGTGAACCTGCTGCTGCGCTTCCATGATGTGGAAGCCGGGGAAATCAAAATCGACGGCCAGAATATTTCGCTGGTGGATCAGGATTCGCTGCGCAGTAAGATCGGGATGGTCACCCAGGATACGTCGCTGCTGCATCGCTCGATTCGTGAGAATATTCTCTACGGCCGTCCGGATGCAACAGAAGAAGAACTGATGCAGGCGACGCGTCAGGCCCATGCCCATGAGTTTATTGAGCATTTGTCGGATCCGCACGGCAACACGGGTTATGACGCCCTGGTCGGGGAGCGCGGGGTGAAACTCTCCGGCGGTCAGCGTCAGCGGATTGCTATTGCCCGGGTGTTGCTCAAAGATGCACCGATCCTGGTGATGGACGAGGCGACCTCGGCGCTGGACTCCGAAGTAGAATCCGCAATTCAGGAAAGCCTGTATCAGTTGATGGAAGGGAAAACCGTGATTGCCATTGCGCACCGACTGTCAACCATTGCCCAGATGGATCGCCTGGTCGTACTGGATCAAGGGAAGATTGTTGAAGAGGGTTCGCATCAGGAGCTGCTGAAGCAAAACGGCATTTATGCCCAGCTGTGGGCACATCAAACCGGCGGTTTTATCGGCGAAAGTCTGGCGCAGGCTTAATCGCGACAAAGCTAATTTGCGACAAAGCTAGTTAGCGCAATGCCAGAATGAGAAAAAGGCTGCAACTGGTGCAGCCTTCGTTTTTCCTGCTGGGTTTACAGCTGAGAGCCTAAAGAATCGAGCACGCTGTCCAGCGCTTGCTCGGCTTTTTCAGAGTTGAATTTCTTCCACAAGACCGGATCTTTCCCTTTGGCATGATTCACGATCTGCTGCAGGTTCTGATCATAGGTGGCTTTATCCATACCGACTAAGGTATACAGGCCACCGGCAGGACTGCGTTGAGACGCAAGGACACGGGCATTGGTCAATGTTTGAGACGTGACGTTTTTCGTGACTGACTCAAAGTACTCATTGACATTTTCAACAATTTTTTCATCCGTACTGGTAATTGCAGCACTGGATGCCTGTTTGAATAAAGTATTCACGTTGGATTCAAACTGCTGTGCCAAGCGGGATTTTGCATCGTTCATGGCAATATCACGCATGATAGATAATCCGGCCTTGCTGTTTTTCGCAAACCCAACCGCTCCAATTTCCAGGTCCTCTGGCATCACATCACAAACCCATCCTGGCGCTTCATGTTGTGGGGCATCCGGATAAGTACAGTTGATCTGACTTTTGACGTCCTGAACGGTTTGGGTGCTGTTACACCCAAATAAAGCCAGAGCTGCTATAAGTGGTAATAGACGCATTAAATTCCCCCATTAAGTGTTTCATTAGTCTGATGACACATTTTTGACAGAATGCCAACAGAGCCAAAGATTGAGTTATTACACAGATTTTCAAACGAGGCTTTGACGGTATCGCCACGTCGAACTTTCGGAGCCATTTCTTCATCAATAACAACCCAGGAATAATTAGGCTTAATACCATGCTCGGCATTATTGACAACGGTGCCCTCACCATATCCGTGTGTCTCAATCTCAAAGCCATCACCGTCTACTTTGGCGACTTTTTCACGTGTGACAAATTTCATTTCCCAATCTGGTGTGACCCCGTTGTCACTTCCCATATCGACTTTGACCATTGTGCCCACCTCGCACTGGCGCATTTCGACAACAGAGCCAGAAGGCGCCAGAATGTTCTTCAATTTGTCATTTCTCAAGATGGCATTTTTCGCGGCTTCTGTCACTAACCCTTGATATTGCTCTTTGCTGAATGGACAGCTGGAGTTACGCGTTTCAGTGCTTTGATATTCACTGCCGACAAATTGGATATTTTCAACGGTTTTCATGTCCGGCAGAGTAACAATTCGTGTGTTCGCTTTTACTTCAGCTTCAAAGCGGCATGCCGGTGGGACATATTTAAGGTTTCCGTCAAGATCGATAGTCGTACTGGCTTCACTAAAGTGTTTACTGAAATTGGCATAATTGATATCGGTGATTACTGCGTAGTCAGCCACAGGAATCCCTTTGGTGTTATACCGGCCGCTTTGTTCTGCCAAGATGATTTCGTCTTTAAGTTTCAGCGCCGTTTTTCGATCGACAATCTGTCGACCAGCTTCGTCGATTTGATCTTCAATGGAAGAGGTAATGGCTTTTTGGATACGCGCTTTGGCGTGATCGTCAAATTCGATATTGGCAGGAATGACCAGCACTTTTGCATTAGCGGAACCGACTGCAGGCACTTCCGCTTGTGCCAGATCCACACGAGTCGAAGCCGGGCAAACTTCAGCGACCGAAGTCAGCTGACATCCTGAAAGTGTTGCCATCATTATTGCTGAATAAATGACTGTTTTACGCATGCTATTTCCTTGTCATATATGAGTTTAAATAACGATTAAAGGCCAATAGACGGCCACAAACCTTGTGTTTTTAATTGTTCTGAAAAATGGCGTGCAGCCCCTTCTTTTGACAGATCGTAACCCGACATAGAATTGGCTGATGCAATAATTTCATTACTCTTGAGCGTATGGTTGTTTTTATTTTTAAGTTTGAGTTGGACCAGAACGGTTGAAATATAATTCGATGAGAGTTTTTTATTCCGCCAGTTCGTGTCGACTTCAACGGTATGGCTGGCTTTGGTTGCCTTGTCCGTATTTTTTAGTCCGGCCTGCGCCAAATAGGCGGTGATGAATTGCTTCAGCCAGGGCTCATGACTCGTTGTGGCTACCTGAATGTTGATACTGCTTTTGGTTTTCGCAACCAGCTCATCAAGTTCTCGATAGGCACGGATATATTTTTGCTCAGGTGTTCCTTGCGTTAATGCACTGAGAACTGAAACCTTTACCAGAATCTCATGTTTGTAGGCTGAAGTATCGGCGTTGTTTAACCACCAGAGTAAGGGGTCGGTATGGGAAAGGCTGACTATGGACGTTTGGATGTCATCATAAAGTGTATCCAGTTCTTGTTTGAGTTCCGTGATTAGCTGTGCTTTGGCAATGGACGCCTCGACGTAATAAACATCATTAACCATGGCACTTTGGGTCAATTGAACGCCGTTAAAGGTCAGATTTGCGGTTTTGGTGAAAATGGCTGTATCACTTAAGGACTGCGAATGATGGGTACCATTGATTTCATTAGATATATTTCGAAACTGGCTGGTAGACTCAACTTGGGTCCAGAGTTGTGAGCTTAAATGGCTGATCGCTTGTTTTTGCGCGACTTTTTGGTTTATCCCATAGCCGACACCATAGAGATGGCCATTATCTTCTTGCCTGGGTTGACTGGCCCAGCTTGGTGGCTTTGAGGACTGGCAGCCATAAAGCAGCAGGATCAAAGGAAGCAGGCAGAGCAGATATTTTAGTTTCTTTATCATTTTCACCTCGACAGCCACATGGTGTGACATTCGTTACAAAATAAGTGGAGGTCTTGCTCATCATGTGGTCCGTTCACTGAATAAGCATCACGGAGCATCGTTCTGATTATTTTTTTGCAAATAGGGAATATATGCAAATGATTGTTTATTGAATTTAATGCCTATGTATTGATTTTTATGCTGTAACGTCATAGCGAGTTGCAAAAAAATGCCATATTGGTGACTTGTCGGGCAAGGTTGAGTGGGAAGTAGCGCAAGTGGGAGAGTTCCCTGAGGTGCAATCGCTCGGATGGCAGCATGTTCAATACTGATGATTTGTTTTTGGGGCTCAGGCGATGTTGCCTGGTGAGGTTGAACATATTGGCGGTGTCAGCCAAACCGATAGTGAGGCGTAGGCACTTCAGGAAGATGGGGAGGGTGGGGTGAAGTAGTTGACCAGGTGAATAATTCACCTGGCCAACAACGGGAATGACAGCAGATTAGTGACTCCCAGACTGGATCCCCATTTCTTCTGGTGTTGCACTATCGGTTCGAATCTCGCTCGAGATTGCCGACATGAAGGCATTGAGAGCCTGAAGCTCTTCATTTGTCATCGCCAATCGTTCAATCAGCGGGGAAACCACCGGGAAGTTCTTGTCATACTTGGCTGCATACTGCGGGAAGTTGCCGCTTCGGTTTCGAGTCATCCCGTTGTTGTACATGGCCAGCAGGCCTGTCACTCTGCCGTTGGAAGCATTGATGTTGGCTAGCTTGAATAAACCTAAGTGCGTTGTCGGATCGGTGGCTTTGATATCTCGCAACATCTGAACCCGGAATTTGCCCATATCTTCAGGTTGGTAGGTAACATTGTATCGCCCGCGATCTTCCAGACTTCGGCCGTAATAAGCCAGACCAATATTTTCGAACTGCTGATTGGTCATCATCGGGCCGCTGTGACAGTTCATGCAACGGGCTTTGGTGCGGTATAGATGTAGCCCGTGCAATTGCTGGTCGGAGAGCGCGTCTTGATCCCCTTTGAGGAACCGATCAAAGTCACTTTCTTTACTGATGATTGTGCGCTCGAATGTCGCGATCGCTTTGGCGATCCGCTCCAACGTAATGGTCTCGTCGCCGAAAGCGGTCTCGAACTGGGCCGGGTATTCAGCGATCTGATCCAGCTTGAGCAAGAGTTCGTCATGCGGTAAGCCCATTTCGATTGGATTCGCAATCGGGTGGAGTGATTGCTCTTCCAAAGAGGCTGAACGCCCGTCGAGGAACAGGGTGTCATAGTAGGCTGTATTTAGGATCGTAGGCGTATTTCGTGTGCCGATTTGGCCGTTGATCCCTACTGCTTTGTCCAGTCCGTCGGCCCAGCCTTTGGCCGGATCATGACAGCTGGCACAGGAGACTGTGTTGTCCTTTGAAAGCCGGGTATCGAAAAAGAGTGCTTTACCTAACCTTACTTTGGCTTCTGAATAAGGGTTATCGGCCGGAAACGGGACAGCCGGGCGCAAGCCGAGTTCTTGCCAAGCCACGCCCTCACTGATGTTTGGCGACGGCCATTGGGAGGCGTCTTGTGAATAGGCTGCTCGGAGTGCTGCCAGATCGACCTGTGTGTCGACCGGGGCAATATTGAACCAGACATCGTAAGGGACAAAGCTGTGAAGCAATGCCTGAGCGCTGGCATCGCCTGCGGGATGAGTTACCACGGCATTTCCGTTTGTGAAACTCACCAGAACCAGCGTGTCGGCGCCATCGGTTGCCCAATATTGTGTGGTTTGCGCCAGTGCGGGGAAAGTGTTCGGGAAGTTCAGCTCACCTTGATCAAACAAGCCGGAAAGCTCGGTGACGGTAGGTAGACGCCACGTTGCTGTGTTACATGTTTTATCGTGATTCGCCGCCAAAATCAGGTCGGTCAGCGTCTCTTGCCCGGTTGCCTGGTTGTCAGGTGTCTGCCACAGTCGGGTGCCGTAATTTCGGATAGAGACTTTGCGGATGTCGTCCACGCAAGCCCAGGGCGCTTCCTGATAGGTGAGTGATTGATCTTGAAGCGGCCAACCGGTTTGATCCAGACGCAAAAAATCTTCCGCTTCTTCATTCAGCGGTGTGGTTTGGTTGAACAGCGAAGCTTTGGCTGCCTGAACCAGGCTGGCGTTGGTCGCAAAGAAAGCGCGTTTTGCGGCTTCATCTTTGAGGAAGTCAACCATCAGCGCATAGGTGGTTTCATAGTAGAGTTTTGCTGGCGACTGACGTGCCACTTCCGCTGCAACCATTAAGTCCCGCATTCGCTCCTGATGTTCGCCCTCGGTGTTGGCGATGTGATGGTGCTCGATTTCATCGTCAGAAAGCATGCCATTAAAATCACGATCGGCGAGGGCAAATGTTGCCGTTGTCTGGAGTGAGATCTCGGCGATTGCAGCGGCATTTATTTCCGCCGTTGCCGACCCTGAAGCCTGTTGAGACGCAGCTTTCATTGCGGCAACTTTTGCCAGTGTTTCAACATTTTGACTCAGATACTTAAACGTATCCAAATTGAGTGCGACGCTGACTTGCAATGGTGCTGCGAGTGTCGTGCCCACCGGAATGCTCACCTGAATCATGCGGTCGTTATCGACTGTCCCCGTGATGGTCAGATCGCTGTTGGGCTGCCGAAGGGTAAATGTGCTGCCGGCGGCTTCGTTATGATCAACGCGGGCGGTAAAGGTGAATGTACGATCCGTGACTGAGGGAAGCTCGGGTGGGGTGATTTGAACCTCCGCCTGGGGTTGCGGCGTGGATGTATTCTCATGCTGGCAGCCTCCTAAGAGGGATAAGGTGCCGATGAGCACGGCAGTAGAGATGGCGCGACGCGTGAAGTAACTATTGCTGACTATATTCATATGCAAATAGGAATAATTGTTGTTATCAGTATCAATTCGGTCGGGTAATATAATGTGATGGCACAATATTTACAACAGGCATATTGAGCTCTTGAGTTGGAAAGTTAAGGTCGTGTCTGGGGATTGACGGTCTGCGGGGAATTGGATTTGTCTATGCGCACTATGCGGCATACCGAATATGCCAGGCTGGTAAACCCGTGGCTATGGCTAGACGAGGGTTCCAGTTGCAAAGGACATGGCGTATGCCGATAGCGTTACGCCATGCGTGGTTAGTCAGGTGAGCGTGATAGCTCTTTATTACACGTGATATCCCTTTGTTACACGTGATAGCTCCTTGCTACACGTGGTGACGCTATGTCTGGCGTGAGAACCCTATATTAAACGTGATGGCTCTATGTCATACATAATGGCCCTAGGGCGTCGGCTCCGATGCCGGCAGTACTGCATCAGCGTTAAGCTGAAGCAGGCGGACGATTTCCGTCTTCGGCATGGGGCGATAGAAATAGAAGCCCTGGATTTCGTTAATCTGCCATGTGTTCAGTTGGTCAAGTTGTGCTTTGGTTTCAACGCCTTCTGCTACGGTTGTCAATCCGAGTTCATTGGCCATCCGGGCGATATTGCGGATCAGGGTACTCGCTTTGTCGTTGTGCGTGAGCTGGTTGATGTATGAACGATCCAGCTTCACAATATCAAGCGGGTAGTTGCACAAGGTCGTAAACGACGAATAGCCGGTGCCGAAGTCATCCAGAGCGAGCTGAACCCCCAGCGCTTTGATCGATTGCATCCGTTCGGTCATTTCAGCTTCCGCATCAATCAACATGCTTTCCGTTAACTCAATCACCAACTGGTGATCGCTGAGTTCATACTGAGCGATCAGGGTTCTCAGTTTGGTCGTAAGCTCGGCATGGTAGAAATGCGGCGCGGCTAGATTCACGTGCATGCTGAGTGGTTTTTGTCCCTGAGCGCCTGCCTGCTGAGTGAGCTCATGACAGAACTGGCAAGCTTGCTCCAGGATCAGTTCGCCCAGCTCAATAATTAACTTGTGTTTTTCCGCCAGTGGAATGAACACGGCCGGAGAAACCGGACCAAGGTTTGGGTGATTCCAGCGGGCGAGTGCTTCAAAACCAATAATCTCGCCGGATTGTGCCGCAACAATCGGTTGATAGTGTGGTTGAATCTCTTTCTGCCGGATGGCGGTATTCAGGTCGCGGCTGATAATGAGTGCAATGCGTGCCTGCTCGGCAGCGTATTCATCAATCGTGCTGAGATGATGGTTACTCTGTTGTGAAGAGGCATGCGTCGCGTAATAGGCCGCTTGTAATAGGTGCTCAAGCGAGTAATGGGTCAGCTTTGGTTCAATAAATGCTGCTTTGAGCGATAGATGCAACTGATAGCCGTCTGTTTCGACCGGGCTTCTGAGTTGATCGATCAATCGGTTGGCTTTCTTCAGCTTTTTGTTCAGATCCGTGGTTGTTTCCAGGAGAATAACAAACTCCGATTCGCTCAGCCGGCCAATCGCAGCATTTTGAAACTGTTCGGTAAATAGCGCGGCAAGATATTGAATAGCGGCATCGAAAGCTGGGTAGCCATATACCGATGCGACCTGTTTAAGTCGCTCGATGCTGAAATACAGGATCGCAAACTGCTGCGGCGCCGCAGCGGATTTTTCTTCGATCAACCGCATCACCGTCGGGCGGTTCAGCAGGCCGGATTGGGCATCTTTACCCGCCAAATCTTCAATCAGTTTCGCTTGTTCCTTTTGGGTGCGCATATCCGTGATGGAAAGCATCAGTGCACTTCGGCCTTGCTGTTTAATCAGGCGTCCTTCAATGCCGCAAGGCACGTGTCTGCCGTCACCGGTCAGCAGAACTGCTTCAAATTGTTGCTGTTCCTGGTGTAATTGGTGGCAGATGGTTTCCAGCTTGAGTGTACTGTGCTGATTATCCCAAATGGTTTCAAAGGCTTGCCCGGCAAGTTGCTCCTTGCAATAGGCCAGCATGGATAAGGTGGCTGAGTTTACATCCTGGATTTGACCGTCGACCACGAGCATCATGCCCAATGATGAATTCTGGTAAAGGGCCTCGAACTTTTGCATGGCATCCTGGAGTTGATCCTGGGCCAGAGATGAAGAGCGCGCCGCTTCACGCACGAGGGCTGTGATCCGTTCAAATTCATCTTTTTTTCGTACGCTGTCTTTTTCGAGTTGCCACTCTGAGAACAGGGTCTCAATGTTTTGTTCGAAATCGGTAAATCGTGCTGCAATGTTGTTGCGAAACAGGTAATAGGTCACCAGCGCGACCAAGCTGGCCGCGCATAATATTGCAAGGGCAAGGTAGTAAAACAGGGTATTGCCCTGTTGATAAAACTGTCTCGCCTTTTTGGTGATCAGGGTTGCGACCGGGAAACCGTCAATATCATGCAATAGCTTGTATTGCGTAATAAAGTCGGAATCTTTCTTGATCAAGATCCCTTCCGGCATAGAAGCAAGATATGCCTCTGCTTCCGGCTGGATATGATTGTCGGCAGACAGAATGGCCCGATAGTCATTCGGAAAACGCCGGGACAGGTGTTGTCCCCATAGCAGCCAGCCTGACATCTCTGAGGTTGCTTCACTGTTGCGGACGGGGGTTAGTGAAATGACCCAAATTTGTTGGCCGATGCGGATTAATCCTGTCTGGCTGGTTCGCTGGGCATCTGGCGTGTTGCGCATCTTCAGCAGGTGATCCTGGATGCAAGGGCTGGCGAGGATCTTCTGGCTGATTGTTTCTTGCTGTTGAGGCTGTTGGCGTGATTCAGAGCCGAGGATCTCTCCCTGCCGGGTGATAAATGTCATTAAATCCAGGCCCAACATGTCCAGCGTGTCGGCTCGCATGTTCCGCCGCCAGTAGCTATCGATATGGCCATCGATAAATAACAGATAGGTTTCATCCCAATAGGCCCAGTCATAAGCGTGCTGGGTTTGGGTCTCGATCATTTGGTCAATGATCGCACTTGCCTGGTGGCTGTCTTTTGCAATTCCCTGGTTTTCAAGTTCATCAAGGCTATACAGAAAAAATGCGCGGGTGACGAACAGGCAGCCTGCAATAATACCGAGGAGCCCGAAGCCAAACAGGAGCGCGGTCTTTTTACGTAATGAAAGAGTGTGAAATTGCTTTGCCGACATAGTGTTTTGAGAATTGTGAGCGAACCGGCGACAGTGTAGCTGTTTTTCAGAATAAAGAAGTGAAGTTCATCCAAGTTACGGTGTGACTGGTGAATTAGTGAGCAGTAATGATTCCATTTTGGGATGCGTTGGTGGTGGGGAGATGAACGCAGGCTGGGCTGGGCACTGCGGGACATGACTCCCGCAGGTTTGAGTTGACCCAGGATGAGCATGTGTCCAGATAGGCCAGCTATAGGGGGAAGGTGTTGGTCAGTACTTTGTAGAGCTCAGTCCCTTGCTGGACACTTGCGGAGGCAAAATGCAGTACAGGAATACAGTCGCAGGGTAGGGTAATGACCCGACTATGATTGGATTCACTGGCCAATGCGTTGAAATGCCACAGGGTTGCCAGTGGTTCACCGGCAGGAAGCGGATGATTGAGCCTGGCCTGGTATTCAACCTGACCGCCGGCAGGGCTGAAGATTGCTTTATAGTCCTTAAGGTAACAGGCATGCATCGTTGCAGGCGTTGGTTGTACCGGATGATCGGCCCATACCCCCTGATGTTGCAGATAGTTGCAAATGCCTTCGGCATCTTTGCGGGCGTCCGCTACATCCAGTCGCTCTTGTGAGCCGAGCTCCATGGTAAAGGCATCGACCATTACCGGTAATTCACGTCCTAACCGGGAAAAGTGCTGGCTTAATTGCCACCATGGGCTGAAGCTGGCTTCGTCCATGGCACCGCTGAAATCGCTCGGGATCAGAATATTGAGCGGAATATGGAAATGGCGAGCGCGCGCTCTGGCATATTCGGGCACATACAGGTGACGCGCAGAAATTGGCCCGGTATGTAAATCCAGCACAATATCGGCTTCAACGGCCATTTTTTGCAGGTTGAGCGCCAGGTGTTGTCCACACGTCAGCCCCCAGGGGGAAGCCAGTTTTGTCTCAAGCTGCTGGACTAATTGGGCCCGAAAGGCATCCCGGATCTCGCTTTCTTCCGCGTTCAGGTAGGCTTGGGAAAAAGGTTCCAGCACACTGCTGCCAAAATGATATTGGCGGTTCCAGTTCACACCGGTTACGGGATCGAAACGACCCAGTGTAAACTCCCCGCTTTTTTGATTGATGCCGAGCGGGTTCGCCTGCGGCACCATCACCACATCCCCGAGCGGGGGATGTTGGCGAAACAGATTCAGCAATTGGTAAATGACCGCATTGCCCTGTACTTCCGCACCATGGATATTGGCCTGGATGTAGACACGCGGACCATTTCCCTGGCCCTGAATATGAATAACCGGGACTTCCATCGGATTACCGGTGGGTTGCTCACCGACTTTAACAGTTGTGGTTGTGATCATAAGGAACTCGTTATCGGGCGCAGCCGTCATTATGATTGAGCCTGGCAGCTGTGCATCCACTGATTGATTTCGTGATTGGCATTGAGAACCGGCGTCAGATCCGGTAATTCGTCCATGTATAGCGGCGGACGCAGCCCGGCGTGGCGCAGACGCCCCTGGTGCTGCATCAGGGCTTTGACCGCAATTGGGTTCGCTGCGCAAAACAGGCTGTTGCCCGCGCTTTGCCACAGTTGTTTAAAGCTTGGTTCCTGTTTAAAACTTGGCTCCTGCTGAAAGCTTGGTACTTGTTGAACGCTGGGTGCCGTCTGGCTCAGGGTTTGGTGAACGTACAGGGCGGTTGCTTCCGGCCAGGCATTCCCGGCTACAGACACCAGGCCACAGGCCCCGGCAGCGGCAAAGTCAACAAACAGCGCATCGTCACCACAGAAAAACTGCAGCGTCGGGGCGGCTTGCGTATAACGGGTGAACACCTCCACGCTGCCACTGGCTTCTTTGACCGCCCAGGCATTCGGATGGGCGGAAATTGCGCCCAGAGTTTGCGCATCCAGAGCGGCGCCGGTCCGTGAGGGCACATTATAAATCATGCAAGGCCAGCGGCTGGCATCCAGCAGGGTTTCGAACCACTTTTGCTGGCTGGCTGCACCGGGCTTTGCATACAAAGGGACCGGGAGCAGCAGGGCATCAATTGGATAATCGGCTAAGAAGGTCAGCCATTGCAGTTGCTGCTGAAGCTGGAAGCCGCCGACGCCGACCATCAGCGGCACGGACAGCTCTAGCGCACATATATGACGAACCACCGCTTGCTGCTCGGTCGGTGTCATCGCCAGTGCTTCCCCGGTACTGCCAAGCAGCAGGATCCCGTTACCGGCGGCGTCTTGTTCGGTGGCTAGTTGGGTCAGTGTCTCAAAGTCAATCGACTCATCGTCGCGAAAAGGGGTGATCAAAGCCGTCCATAGCGTTGTCTGGTTGAGTGACGTGGCTTGCGGCGATACCAGAATTTCTGTTGTAGGGCATGAATTGTGAATTGGCATCTCTAATCCGAATGTCATTGTTATCCGTTTAGAGAGCTTGGCATTGCGAAGAAAGCCGATGGCTGTGAGCCATTCTTGAGGGCAAAAAAGCACAAACACCAGAAGCTCTCCACCAGCGGTGACAGCCCTGGGGATTCAGCCCCAGTGACCGATAAGCCTGCTTCCAAATACAAACTTACCTCGGCGTTAAGCCCCCTGATCTGTGTTCAGCGGTATTTGGATACCTCCGACAGACTACCTGGTTAACGCGCCTCTTCTGATCCCTTTGAGAGGGAATGATTTGATTCAATCATCAATGGTGACGGGATGTCAATCTCCGTCGTGATTTTTTATGCGGCTTTAGCTCATTTTATTTCACGCTTCGCCGTCAAAGTCCTAAAATTGTCGGGTGAGTGCCGCGGCGATGATCCCTGCGGTGATCGCCGGGAGGGGTTTCTGCCAGATAAACATCACGACGGCGGTTGAGAGTAGCGCCAAACGGGCGCCCAGATCGCCCTCGACCGCCAAAGGCGCCAATAAGGCAACCAGCACCGAGCCGGACATCGCGGTAATAAACTGCTGTACCCGGTAGCCAATCGGAATGAACGACATGATAAACACCCCGCCCCAGCGTGTGGCGAGGGTCACCAGTGCCATGATCAGGATAATCAATAAGGTACCGCTAAAGCTGGTTTCAATGCTCATGACTTTTTCTCCGTCCAAAATGCGCCCAGCGTTCCACCGGCAATCGCACCGACAACGACATGGCTGTTCTCAGGTAAATACCAATAGGCCAAGAGAGATGACCCGGCAGCGGCGGCCCAAATAGCAAACACGCGCAGGTTCTTCGGGCCCACGCCAATCATGGACAGCAAAAAACAGCCCATCACCATATCCAGCCCGAGGCTGACCGGATCAGAAATGGCATTGCCGAAATACAGGCCAAGCCAGGTGCCGATAATCCAGAATGACCACAGTGCAAGCCCGCCGCCGATCAGCAGGCCCAGACCGGGCTCTTTGCGGCTGAAAGCCTGCATCGACATGGCCCAGTTCGCATCCGATGCCAGCAGCATCACCCCGTAGCGTTTCGCTGGAGGCAACTCACGCAACCACGGGTAGAGCGTTGCCCCCATTAACAGATGCCGTGCATTAATGGCAAAGACGGTGACCATCACCGGAATGATGGGCACGTCGGCTCCCCATAAATCCAACGTTGCGAACTGAGATGCGCCGGCGAATACCAGGGCACTCATCAGCATGGTTGAAACGTTGTCCAGCCCGGTTTGCGCCGAAGCCACCCCGAACGCGATCCCGAAAACGATGACGAAAAAGGAGAGGGGGACCAATTGCGTGAAGCCGTTCCAGACATCTGTGTAGGTGAACTCGTGGAGGCGAGTCTCCGGGATTAAATCCTGTTGTGTGTCGGTTTGCATGATTATCTTTTCAACGTGAAGTGATTTGAGTCGATGTCAATCCAAGGGGATACAACAATCGTTCGGGCTGGCAGAGCGTCGCCGCTTGCCTCGGTCATGAGGCTCATGCGTAGCGCCATGATTGATTTATTATACAATTAGGCTGTACCGGGAAGAGTGCCATGCCTGACATGGATATTCAACATATTCATAACATTTGCTCGGGGATATCTCTGCCCGGCGATGAGGATAGCCGGACAGAAAGTGATTAGGCCAGTTTTTCAGGACGCGATCCGGGTTGGGACAGGGAAGGGGATTGTAAAAAGGCGCTGGTTAACTGTTGGAACAGCGCGTCCACGGTAGGTGGGGATTGCAGGTGCTCAAACAGCGGGGTATGTACGCTCGCCAGGATTTGTGCGTCGTGGTTACAAATCTGATTGCACAGTTGCACCGGCTTGATGATTTCATCCATATCGCCCTCAAGCAAAATACAGGCTTGAGAAAGGACAACCTGACCGCCCCCTTTTTTCAGCAATACGCGCTGCGCGGTCCCCACCACCTTTTTACCGTCGATATTGAGATTGTAATCCCCGTCGCAATACGAGCCGGGCGTGGCATGCACATCCACCCTGACGCCCAGCGCTGCAAAGAAGTGACTCAGGACCTGACACAAGTTGAGATAGGCTGTTTTAATATCGTATGGCTGGTTTTCTGGCCAGTGATAAATGTGGGAGAGATTGATGACGCCGGGCAGCTGGGGGACCGGTGCCCCGCCGGTTTTTCGTGAAATCAATTGCCAGCCAGCCTGGTTTAATGCGCTGGTGAGTTGGGGCGTCACCGGCCACTTTTTCCCCGCCGGCAGCACCAGGGTCGGTCGTTTTGCCTGCCATAACAGGAGCACCTGGGAGAGTTCATTCGTCTGCACCTGCCGCAGCAATACTGCCTCTTTGTTGAACAGATCTTCAGCGTCAATGCTGAGGTAGCGAATGAGTTTGTTTTTGGATGTCATAAGCCCTATCTATGCTATTTGGTGGTGTATTCATAGTTGCATAAGTCGGTATCTACTGACCCACGAAGTTCATCTATTGAGATTAGGAGCCTTCTTGTTGGCTCCCATTGTTGTATATATTGAGAAAACAAGCCCTTACATCAGTTGTCGGGAATCAACTTCAAGGTTGTTCCCTTTAATCACTTGGTAGTCTTTGACGGCTAATCGGACTCGGCCCCGCTTTCGCTCAATCAGCAAGGGGGGGGCCATGCCTTCAGATTGCAAGAGATCGGATAATTGCTTTCTTGCCCGGTGGATCTGGATATTTACGTGTGTCTCGGAGAGGCCAATGTCTTTCGTGAGTTGTTCCACCGAGCGCCATCCTTGTTGGGATTCCGGGACTTTGTTTTTTAGATCCTCTCCTTTATAGCGGGCCAGCAGGGCGGTTAGGTAATGGTGGCTTCTTGCTTCACAATTGAAGGAGCGGTTACGATTCGACACCGTCAGTTCAGTCAGTTCTTCATCTGGGCTGATGTTGAAAATATAACAAAGCTCATTGTGGGGATTATCTGTAATGGCAATGGTTTCTTGTTCTTCGTTTGCTGCCCCTTTAAGTAGTTGCCACTGACGATGCGAAAATTCTAATAGTTCGCCATCAGAGAGTTTAAAAGGATTACTATCATTTAAGGTTTCACACATCCAGCTTCGCTCTGCCGTGTCGTAGAAAACGATGGTTTCCGGGGACTCTTCAGAGGGTAGAAAGTGGTAATTCTCCAATAAGATCGGCTCGACATCATCGACTGACCGCGCATCTTCTTTGATAAAGGGAATGAGCAAATCTCTCGGCGGATCAATATTTTCGGCAATAAATGTCGTATTGTGTTGGTGAGAAAAGCTGATGTGATCCCCCTTACTTAACGGATGTAACTTATTTGGGGTAATCGGTTGTCCGTTCACCCATACCCCGTTTTTGCTCAAGTCCCGCAAGAACCAAGTGTGGCCATCCCACTCAATCAAGGCATGAAGCCTGGATATCTCCGGACCGTTTAGCACCGTATCAACCGCCGTCGATAAACGGCCAAACTTGTGGAAGGCTTTGAGAAAAATACGGTAGTGTGTGTTTGGGGTTGATAAGTATGCCATGGGATTTCCTTTAACTGTGGACGCCTAGAGACAATGGAGTCGCCTGCCAGCAGGCAGGCGCTGTCCCGTACTGTAATTTGACAGCTTCAGTAGTGATACCGCTGCACATACTGAAGCTCTTCCTCAACGATAGTCAGATCAATCTGCTCCAGATTTTCCGCAAATCCTGCAGTCTGCTGACAAAGGTCACTGATAGCCTGGGTCAATGCTGTTTCTGCCTGGTCTTTGCTCAGGGCATCAGTTTGCCATAGGTTCTGAAAAGCAATGGTTTCGGTCTCAGAAGGCTCTACCGGCCAGAGTGTTGTCAGTTGCCACCCCGTTTTTGTCATAATTGACGGGAAGACTTCCTGTGCCAATGCTTTATAGCGTGTCTCATCTTTTGTGTTGATTGACAGGGATACAACCAGGTCAATCGGGTGTTCCTTATTCATCTTTTGCTTTCTCCTGTTGACAATAATGGTATTGATAATCTTTGAGCACTGCGGTTCGCATTTCTTCCAGAGAATCAAACCCGCAAATTTTCCAGTAGTCTTCAACGTGCTTTGGTTTTTCTTGCCGGAGGCGAACGGAAAAAAACCATTGCCATAGTTCTTCCTCGTTGATCCCAAGTTCAGACAAGCTTGCTGTGGTCATCGTCTTTTTGCTGTTAATTCGGGCCTGGTATGCTGCAAAGCTCTGGTCGAGCTTCAGGATATCCAGGAGTTCGCTGTCGATACGTTCATCGATACTGTGGAGCCAGGCAATCAATCCCTGACGCTGAACTAACGCATGGAACTCATCCATGTTGATGTGTTCAGTGGTGAGCCACTGGCCGAGCTTGTCGAAATCAATTTCAGGTCCGGCACATGCCGAGCGTTGATACGCGAGCTCAAGTAGGACGCGTTGAATGATTTCTTTATTTAAATCAGGTGCGTATTTTTGGGCTTCGCGCAGCGCGGATTTTCGGCAAATGGCTTGTTGTCGACGTTGAAAAAAAGTGCCATCCAGTTTCGTTTCTCGCCAAAGAGCCTGAAGCTCGCAGATTTGGCTATTCGATGTTTTCGTATGAGTGACATCGGCGACTAAACGCTCCCAGGCATCGGTCGGAGTGAAACTGTAGTTTACCTGTTTGGCCGGAAGTTGCTCGATATCGATGGCTTGTAATGTTTTGAGTAGGCTGATGGCGTCCAGCCTTTTGAGATCGACGGCGTTTGTTTCAATATGGTGCTCTAGTTCACACCATTGATGATGGCTGAGTATTTCCTTCGCCATGGACAACAGACACGAATAGTTTCTTTCCGGATACCAGACATCCTTTAGCGCTTGGGTTAGCAGTTTTGCTTGTTGGGGAGCGATAATCTGTTTGTCCACTGCCGTATCAAGGGTCGCTCGGATGTTGACCATCGGGATGGATGCGGCGATATAGCCAGCCTCGGCAGGCGCATGGACCAGTGCGACTTCGTCGTCATCCTCGAAATCGCCGGAGGCAAAACTTTCGAAGACCTCGCCATAGCCTTCCATGCCAAAATGCTCAAGCTCAGCTGCCCGAAGGGCGCCCATACTGCTGCAACCAAAAACATGGATGCCTTTTGACATGGCATACAGAATTTCCTTGTGCCAGACAGCAGGAACGCTTTCAAAATAACCGTCAATAATGACGATCATTTTAGGGTTGTCGAGGGTCGCCAGATAAACGTCCCCCTGCTTTGCCGGCGGACGGTACGAAGCAGTCAGCAGTGGCGCTGCATCTTTCTGAGCTAAACTCGGGCCACTAAAAACAATGATGCTCATGCGTTGTCCTTATCAATAATCGCCTGCTGTTTCGCACGTGCGCGTTGACCCATGACGTAGCCGGGGGTTTCGTGGATCCCTTCTAAGCGTGGGACGAGTACCCTGACGACAGGGATTTGAAACTCATTTTTTTCTAGGTTAATAACGGCAACCTGAGAGACACCGACCTGTTGCAACTTGTCCAGGAGCAGCGAAATGTCCTGCTCAAAGTTACCGTGGTGCCAGGATTGGATGTCCGCGAAGTCTTTCTGTCCGTCGTCCGGGACAGATGCCTGAAGATTCGCACGTCGTGTGTATGAATTGGTATCAATGTCGTCCCGGGAACCTGAGATCAGAGTCAATCGGGTTTGCGCTGCTTCGGTCAGCGCTCGCAACAATGCGATATTTTTGCAGGGGTGTGTGCCGGAGCCGATGGCGGCATAGGCCGGACCATTGGCATTCTGAGCTGGGCGGATTTTGCAGAGAAAACTGGGGATGTCGATGTCCGAGGTGATGTCCCAGACTTGGACTTGCATCTGCGCCTGTTGAAATTTGGCGATGACACTCAAACAAGAGGGATCATTGACGGTGTCGAGTTTGATTTGATGATTACTATCTTGGTTCCGTTCAAGTTGCCAAAGGGCCAAAGCATCGCGTTCAATAACTTCGCACAACCCGTGTACCACAGCTTCGTGGTAGGTATTGCCGGATGCCAAGCCATTGGTACTCATGACAAATGACCCGCTCCCCGTCGGTAAGGGGAGCGAGAAGTTGCAATGGACCACTTCGTACGGCACAAAGAGCGAGTGTCCTTGGATCAGGTCATGCCCTTCAATCCAGAGCAATTTCCGGGTGTCACTAAATTGGCTAAAAGACAACCTCGGCAGGTGGTGCACGTCGATGACGTGCTCCTTTTTACACAACTCGGCATAACTGGCAAGCCGTAAAGGGTGCTCAATATGTTCACCGTGATAGGTCTCAATCGCTTCCATAACCCCGGAAACCTTCGCTGATATGAGATCCAATCCTTTTCCCTGGGAGACCGAAACCGAGCTTGAATCCGGCCGACAAACGGTAACGACAGGGACGCCAATTCGATCTAACCCGGTCACATTTGCAACTCGGGTGATCCCCATCTGTAAGAGCCAGGGGGATATTCTGTCAAGCGTTGATTGAGGCGAACATTGCCTGTGTGTTCCCTGCTGGTATCCTTTTTGCGTCATAGTGTTCTCTTTTGGTCCAGAAATTTAGGAGTCCTCTAATCAAAGGGCATCGTGATTATTTCAGAAAACTCTGTAAATTCGCCACCATACAAACGGCGCCGAGCGAGTGGGTGTCGACGTTGATATCTTTTGGATTTAACGCGCCAATCTGGACACCGGCGTTTTTGTAGTAGCGAGACAGTGACTGGGAGGTGAGTGTGTCGTTCTCTTCGACGATCTTCTGGATGTGCGCTGCTTGCTTCTCTGGTTCTACATCATGAAGGTGTAGTTTTAACTCAACAATTGTATGTCTTAGTTCGTTCAGATCTCTATCCTGTCCGCGCTCCAGATCATACTGTGTCAGTTGATCCAGGGCTTCCTTGCTCAGGTAGTGAATGTGGTAAGGGTAGAACAGATTGTCATCTCTAACGCGCAGAGGGTTCTTATAAGAGACGATATATAAATTGTCTTCAACGGCCTCACTGAGCTCTTTTAAAGATGTGACCGGTATATTCCGATCATCTTTGCGAGGTGTTAAATCATCAGGTTCCAATTTTCCGATCGATTGATCAAGAATGATGTCGATTTTCGTTTCTGTATGACTTGGTGCGTTCAGCCGACTCATTTGCAGCGCTCTTAAATCAAGCAGGTAACCGGGTTTTAAATCTGTTTTGTCGATACCGGCCGGGCAGCGGGCGGTGCTGAGGTTCCACGGGATCACTTTGGTTAGCGCCGGGCTGGTCAGGTTCGCAGGACGCAGACCATTGGCGGTTTGGAAGAAAAAGTGATGATCGGTTTCGCTATAACACCACTCGAGTTTAACGGCTTTCGGTCCAGTATAATCTTCATAATCGATTAGCGTAGCATGCGTGCCTTCTTTACGTATCACGTAAATATCTTGCGAACGAAGTGTTAGTTGACCATTTTCATCAACGTATGAATCCATTTTCTTGATGTAAGAGGTATTTGTTTGAGATGACATAACTATTCCTTTATATGTTAAAGATAACCTAACCTTTTGCTGTGATAGAGTGCGCTTGCCAGTGGCTTCAGGCTGCGCGATTTGTTTGCCGAACGTTGGTTATGAAGTGAAATTACCTCCTTGAGGGGGGTTGTAATGGTTTCTGGTAACCGTTGCTGAGTTGAATCAATGAGTGACTCAACGACAGCCATTAAGCGTGGCCAGGTGGTAACGTCTATGGCCTCTTGGTGGTGTTGGGTGAGGAGATCAAGCTCAACCAATAGCGCGAGCCATTGCAGCGGGAAAGGAAACTGGCTTGCGAGGCCTTGCCAGGTTCGATGGCTCAGTGCGACCAGTTTGAATGCCCGGCGTGATTTGTACTGTTTATAGGCGACCCAGGCTCTATTGGCATATGCGATCGCAACATAGTCGTCCATTGCGGCCAGTTTTGCACTTGTCATCGCCTGCTCACAATAGTTGAGCGTGCTGTCGATGTCCCCGAGCTGACGATGCAGGATGGTCAGATAGGTCAGGCATCGTGCCTGTAGCGTTCTGTCACTCTGTTGTTTGGCCAGTTTCAGGGCTTGTTGCAGCCTTGGACCAGCCTGGTCGTAACTCTGGCTGAAGTAGAGGGTAAAGCCGAGTACAAACAGGCAGTAGGCTCGTAAATCAGCATCATCTGTCTGTGTTGATGCGTGATAGGCTTTCTCGGCGAGCATCACATCTGTGTGGTTGAGGCTGAAGCGTGTTTGCCTGAACCGCAAGTGCAGCGCGTTGTCGTAAAATTTAGCCTGGGTGTAAGCGTCGCCTGTTTGCTCGAGCATCGGCTCGATTTTGTCAAGCAGCGTTGCCATTAAATCGATGTCATTGCGCCAGTAACAGACATACAACTTCGCGCTGAGTACATCGAACTGAGTCTGTTGCCACGTTTCGTTTTGCGCCGGGTGTTGGGCAAGTGCTTGCTCTGCTTTGTCGTATGCCGCCATGGCGCGATGGTGATTGTGGTGTGTTTCCCAGGATTTACCGTTTTTGAGGTGGATTTGTGCCGTTAGGGTCTGATCCGTTTCGGCAAGCTCAGATAGTGCAAGATCATAGTGTTGTCGGGCTAACTCGTGCTGCGCCCGTCGAACCAGATTGTCAGCAAGCCCTAAGTGTGCCGAGACCTTGTGCTCTAAAATGGTAGTATCATTGATTATTTCACCAACCTGCGGCGACTGGTCATGTTGCTTGGTGAGCTGAAGGGCTGTTTCGTAATAATGAATTGCATCATCGATAATGAATGCTTTCGAGGATTGTTGCCCGGCGTGCAAGTAGTAGGGGATAGCTCGCTCAGGTTGATTGGCTTTCATCCAGTGCCGGGCCAACAGTTCGGGTGCACATTCACCTCGGTTTGAGGCAGCCTGTTCCAGGGCGAGCGCAATCTGCTGATGTAACCCGGCGATATTGGCCGCGCTTTCATAAGCGGCTTCTCGGATCATCGCATGTTTAAAAATATACCGGTTACCGTTGACTCTGCGCTGCACATAGATGATTCCTGCTTTTTGTAATTCATCTAAATCCCCGAGAATTTGAGTTTCATCTTTTTCAGATGCAGCAAATAACAGATGATCGTCAAACTTCCGTCCAATTGCAGCGGCTAGCTGGGCGGTATCTTTCGCGAAGGTCAGGCTATCGAGATGCTGTTGTAACGACTCTCTCAGTGTGACCGGAATGCGGATTTCAGGATCTCGGCCGATGAACTCGATCTTGCCGTTGATCTTGCGAACCAATTCTTGTTTTTGAATATTGCTCACCAGCTCCTCAAGAAACAAAGGAATCCCATCACATCGTTCAATTAATAAACGCTGCACACTTTCACTCACCGTTTGATCGCCAAACAGGCTCTCGATCATGTGGCGGCAGTTTGTTTCTGTGAGCTTGCCCAGTTGAATTTGCTTAAAGCCAGTTTGCTCTAAGTGGCTTGGTAGTGGTTTTCTCGAGGTGTTGAGCCAAATGTGATTCCCATGAAGGAATGGCTCAGAATTGACAAAGTATTCGATAAACTCTGGCGTTGTCGGATCCGACCAATGCAGATCTTCACAGATAAAAAGCTGGCTTGATGGATGCTCTGGAGACGCTGTTGTAGATTGAAGCTGGCATAGGAGGTGGGCAAGGATCTGAAACAGGCAATCTTTTTGCTGTTTGGGTGACATTGCTGCCAGAATACGCTGTTGCTGCTCAACCGCGGCTTCATCCGCCGTTGACTCCAGATTCAACCAAGCCCTTAGTACGCAAAGGCTTTTTGATTGCGTCTCCGAATCCAGGTTACACCTCGCGATGATCTGTTCAAGTTTGGCGGTGGTGTCGGGTGTGTTAAAGCTGTCAAGTTCATATCTGGCTTTAATCAGTTTGAGGAGCGGGAATAGCGCATTGTTCCTGTATTCGGGTAAGCACTGAGCAACCCAGTGTGGCGTCGCCCACAGCTGTTCTTGAACTTCAAATACGAGCCTGGATTTCCCGATCCCTGCCTCTCCATATAAATGCAACTGTCTCCGCTGTTCTTGTTGATCGTGAGATGCTGTCCCCTCAGCTTCGTGAGTAAAGTTGAGTAGTGCCTCGAACATGTCTTCGCGGCCGATGAAAGTACTACGCTTCCAGGTGCCCCGCAGAAAGCCAAAGGCTTCAGACACCCGCTCACTGAGCAATAAGTATTGAGGCGTATCGAGGGCGTGAAGCGGGTCTGAGGATTTGCTAGGCCGAAAGATAAGGTGATTTTCAAGGATCGTTTTGACTTGCTCTGAGCAAAGAATCTGATTTGGCTCAGCCAGCCTGGATAAGCGTAATGCATCATTGGCGATTTTGCCTTCCGGTGAGTTCCCGGAAAAGCCCTGCATGATACCGATTTCGATACCGATTTTTAGCTCACTGATCAGGCCATGGTTCTGAAATAGCTGACCTTTTTTTCCATTGAGATTACTGGAAATATCTAGGGCTGCACGAGCGCACAAGCGACTGTCACTATCACTGAGCGTGGGGTAGCCAAAATAAAACAGTAGGGTGTCCCCCAAGGTACCGACATGATAAGCACCGTACCGGATTGCAATATCGATACATTGATGGAGCTGATCAGCATGGATCATATCAATGACATCCTGGCTGATGGCCGGGGGAACGTGGTGATGACGTGGCTGGGCTCGGTAAGTTGATAGAATCACACTGAGCGCTGCAATTTGTTTGCGTTCCGTAATTCTGGAATAGGCCGGGGAGCACGTATTGATTTGTGTTTGATTCTCAAATTCCGGGCTTGATGGCTTGGCACAGGCTTGTTGATTGGAAACGACCAGATCCGAAAAGTTGAGTTTTCTGAATTCCTGATAGAGCTCGACCGTATTACCGGGCCTCTGCATTGGTTTTTTATTCAGGACACGACGGAATAAATGTGCGGAATAGTGGCTGGCTAGCGGGCCTAAAGGAATATTGGCGGCGCTCAACTGCTGGTGAAACACGGCTGCTATGCTGTTTCCGGATAAGGTCGGAACGCCAGTAAGACACTCGATGAACACTAATCCCCAAACGTAAATGTCAGTCTGGGGCAAAGCGGGCTCTCCTCGTAACTGTTCAGGAGAACTGTAAGTTGGCGTCCCTAGAGTTTCTTGTGTAAGGGTAAGCGTTTTATAATCTGATTGCCTCACATCATTTTTTAATGTGCCAATACCAAAATCAAGCACCTTGATATGATGCTTCGCCCCGACTTTATAGAGCATAATATTCGCAGGTTTTATATCTCTGTGGATCACCCCGTTTTCATGAGCGTGGGCCAGCGCATCTAACACACAAGCCATCACATCCGCAGCATCAGAAGGCGAGAATGGTCCATTTGCTTGAAGGTGCTCTTTTAATGTCTGACCGTCGATAAACTCATAAACAGCGTAAAGAATATCGCTGCCTTGCTGACCTTTGTCGAGAAGTGAAACGATATTCGGGTGGTTTAAACGGCGAATCAGGTCGCATTCCCGATGGAAGCGTTCTATGTGGCGCAGTTTTTTATCAGGATTATCGGTTTCAAGGAGCGTCAAAAACTTAATCGCAACAAACTTTTGTGTCCGGCGATGCAGTGCTTTATAAACTTGGCCAAATCCCCCTTCACCAATTATCTCGAGTAACTCGTATTCGGCAGATTTGAAGCGAGATGTGATCATCAGCTGGCTATGGCATTCCTTTTCCATGTGTTTCATTGGTTATTTTATTAATACGAGGTGTTCGATAAATGCCAGTATAAATCAAAACAAATATGCAGTTCGACGCATTTGTCAATTTTGCGACTTGGAGGAGGATCACATAGAAAAGTCTGGGGTTAGTGGTAAATATACCCCTCAAGTAGTACAGATGTGTTCAGTTTTGGTTGAAGTATTGGGGATTGATGCCTTCTGATTAAGGATCTCCTGAAAACAGGAAAACCATCAAAATTTTTTAGTGGATAGGCGCTGAAGTTGAAGGAGAAAGGAGTTGCCGCTATCTCAAAGATAGCGGCAGGATGGAATGATTCTGAGATTACTCAGCTTTAGCGGTTGCTTTGCCAGCTGGACGCGGCCGGCGTCTTTGGTTCGGCTTTGCAGTAGATTTATTGGCTGCACCACGTGGATTGCCGGTGGCATTGCTTTGTCCACCCGTATTGCCATTTGCTTGGTGGCGACGTGGGCGGCGTTTGCTTGCCGGGGTAGCGCCGTCGTTACTTTTCTCTTCTGCCCGAGCCGATTGTTCCGCTGCGGCTTTCGGCGTCTTCGGCTTTTTAGGTTTCTTCGGTTTGATTGGACGGGTATCCAGCTTGGATTCCGGCAGGACATTGGTTGGTTGATAACCGTCCAGTTCCATGCGAGGCAAGACCTTCTGAATTAAGCGCTCAATGCCAAACAGATCCGCAGCTTCAGCAGCACACACCAGGGAAATAGCCCGGCCTGCTTCACCGGCACGACCGGTACGACCAATGCGGTGAACATAATCTTCTGCGATGTTTGGTAATTCGAAGTTCACAACTTGCGGCAGTTGCGGAATATCGATCCCGCGCGCAGCAATATCGGTGGCAACCAATACGCGAATGTCACCCGATTTGAATTCAGACAGAGCACGGGTACGAGCGCCCTGGCTCTTATTGCCGTGAATCGGGGCCGATGTGATCCCTTGTTCATTCAGGAAGTGTGACAAGCGGTTCGCACCGTGTTTGGTGCGGCTGAAGACCAGCGTTTGCTGCCAGTTGCCGTCTTGGATCAATTTGGCCAGCATGGGAGCTTTTTTCTTCACATCAGCCGGGTAGACGAACTGTTCGACGGTCTTGGCGGTTGAGTTTGCCGGGGTAACGGAAATCTCGATCGGGTTGTTTACCAGGCCTTTAGCCAGCTCGCGAATTTCATCAGAGAAGGTAGCTGAAAATAGCAGGTTCTGGCGCTTGGCTGGCAACAGGGCAAGGATTTTACGAATATCGCGAATGAAGCCCATATCCAGCATCCGGTCCGCTTCATCGAGAACCAACACTTCCAATTGGTCAAATTTGATTGCTTTTTGGCTGTACAGATCCATCAAACGGCCTGGGGTCGCGACCAGAATATCAGCGCCCTTGCGTAACCGGAGCATTTGCGGGTTGACTTTCACCCCACCAAATACAACGGCAGAATTGAGTGATAAATGGCGGCTGTAAGTGACGATATTTTCCTGGATCTGGGCCGCCAGCTCGCGCGTTGGTGTCAGGATCAGGGCGCGAATATGGTTGCCCTTCACCCGTTGTCCGTTATCCAGACGCTCTAGAATCGGCAGGGTGAATGCCGCGGTTTTACCGGTTCCCGTCTGGGCCGCAGCCATGACGTCTTGGCCTTGGATCACGGCTGGAATGGCCTGAGCCTGGATAGGTGACGGGATATCGTATCCTTTGTCCTGAATAGCTTTGAGGATTGGAGCGGAAAGGCCTAGAGAGGTAAAACCCATAAATTTGATTCTCAGTTTGTATAGATAACGCAGTGACTCAGACCGATAGAGGCTCTCAGCCAACGCGGAGCAAGTGCGGTATTTTGAGGATTTTACGGCCAGACAGCAACCTGTATTCGATGTTTATCGTTCGGGAAGCTGTTAACTCATTGTCGAACAGCACGAAGTGTTGGTGTGGAACTCGTCAATGTATCGTGGGATGCTTCGGTCCAGAGCACGACACAGACACGGGCACGGGTAGGGCGTACTATTGTGACTTACGCCAGACGCGAAGTTCGGAGTGAAGCGCTCTGGGTTGCTTCGGTAGAGCGTCAAAGCCAGGTCGGCGTACAACCCTTGCCCGGATTGTCTGTCAGATGTGCGCTTCGGCGTAATTTTTAACCACCTGAATCAAAAAGATAAAATTTCTTATTGACGGATTTTTTCAATCGAGTAAAGTACATCTCGTTCTCACGGCAAAGCTCGTTAGAACAGGTGGTGTTACCATCGCAAAGATTTGCGTTGCCCTGGTGGTGAAATTGGTAGACACAAGGGATTTAAAATCCCTCGACGTTCGCGTTGTGCCGGTTCAAGTCCGGCCCGGGGCACCATCTTGTAAGATTGCGACATTAGCTCAGTTGGTAGAGCGCGACCTTCCCAAGGTTGAGGTCACGAGTTCGAACCTCGTATGTCGCTCCATTTGGCGCGTTGGCAGAGTGGCTATGCAGCGGATTGCAAATCCGTGGACCTCGGTTCGACTCCGGGACGCGCCTCCATTCTCTCTTGAGAATATTATGCGACACTAGCTCAGTTGGTAGAGCGCAACCTTGCCAAGGTTGAGGTCACGAGTTCGAACCTCGTGTGTCGCTCCAAATTCAGAGAAGCCCCGGTAGAAATGCCGGGGCTTTTTGTATGTAGAGCACAACCTTGCCAAGGTTGAGGTCGCGCCTGGTTCCTTGAAGATCGGGAACCTCGAGTGTCGCTCCAAATTCAGAAAGGCCCCGGTAGCAATGCCGGGGCTTTTTGCATGTAGAGCATAACTTTATCAAGGTTGAGGTCACGTCTGGTTCCTTGAAGATCGGGAACCTCGTGCGTCGCTCCAGATTCAGAGAGGCCCCGGTAGTTATACCGGAGCCTTTTTACTAATTGTCTCCCGTCTTCAGGGCCTTCTGGCATTAAGCAATCCCATGCGCTACCCATGCTGCAATATCGTTCAATAACGAACCTCGCGCCTGGGTTACCTTCTCTGTATCAAGAGGAGATTCGATGATGGACAATATCTTTTTTGCCATGGTGGCGTTCGCGTTTGTCGGTGCGGTGACACCAGGGCCCGTGAATATGCTGGCAACCAGTACAGCGTTGAATCACGGAAAGCGAGCGGCGGCTGCCCATGTGATGGGGGCATCTGTGGCGTATGCGCTGATCGTGTATTGCTCGGGAAGTATGATGCACACGCTGCTTCGTCAACTACCTGAGGTTGCAACAGCGATGAAAGTCGGTGGTAGTGTCTTACTCTTGTCTATGGCTTATCAGATATATGCCGCGCCGGTAGCTTCAGTTCAGACATCACAGGTGACCCGTTCGGGATGGTGGATTGGCTCTCTTACGCAACTTCTGAATCCCAAAGCGTGGATTGTTGCCATGTCCGGTGTCAGCCTGTACGTCGCAGGGCAGGACAATGAATGGCTATCACTGATGGTGTTTACCTGCATTTCCCTGATTGTATGTGTGATGGGGATCGGTCTGTGGGCGATATTGGGGCGGGGGTTGGCAAAATACCTTGAAAATTCGACCCGGCAGCGTCAGTTTAATCAGGTGATGGCGGCGATGCTGGGAGCATCGGTGATCATCATTTGGTTATAAGGATTGGGAGCCGAGATTGACCATGAAAAAGGATGTCAGCGCCAGTTTCAAACAGAGTACCTTGATCCCCTGGATTGAACTCAGAGTCGCCGACCAAAGTCGTGCTTGCTACGAGGCGCATTCCCACGATGAGTTTTCTTTTGGCGTCATTGACCAGGGGCGAGCATTTTACCGTAACCGTCAACGGATCCATCAAATTGAGCGGGGCGACCTTGTCACCATCAACCCGGCCGATGTGCATGCTTGTAACCCTGAATCCGGAGCATGGTCCTATCGGATGCTGTTTGTCGATACGATGAAAATGGGGGCGGCGCAGCAGGAGGTGCTGCAAACCACTGCGAATGACTACATGCCCTTTGCGCACGATCTGGAACGAAATGCTGAACTCCGGCGGAAGTTTCTTGCGCTGTTTCATACATTGCATACGGAAGCGGGGCTTTTAGAGGCCGAGGTCAGTTTTTACGAATTTCTTGCGGCGAGTTTGGGTCATCGCTCGGTTGGGGCTACTGTTGGCCTTAAATCACAGCCGCAGCCAGGCTTGAGTCGTATTCGCGAAAAATTGTTCGACGATCTGGAAAGCCCGCACCCATTGGAAGCACTCGCGGAAGAAGCAGAGATGAGTCGCTATCAGCTATTAAGGGCGTTTAAACACCAGTTTGGGCTACCGCCCCATGCTTATCTGATGGATGAAAAAATCAAACGTGCCAAAGTGATGCTCAAATCCGGACAAGATATTTCCGAGGTTGCCCTGAAATTGGGCTTTGCCGATCAAGCGCACTTCCAGCGCCATTTCAAAAGAAAGCTGGCTGTGACCCCTAAATTTTATCAATCACATTTCATCGGGCGGTAACGCCTTCTTGTTGGCGGTACGCTGCCCAGTCCCCATCACAGTAAAACGATCAACCCTGAGGCTTGTGTGTCGGCTTCCTCCTGAGCCAAGGATCATCACGATCCGGCGGAGATCACATTTAAAGCAAAGCAACTTTTCTTATAACCGGTTTCATTTTATGATCTCTGAAAATGTAACCGGTTCCATTTTGGTGTTTTCTGCGACTTGCCTGGCAGATCATAGGACAACGCGGGCTGTGGTTGTCTGTGAGTGAACCGGTCGATATGTCACTTGTTCAAATCAGACGGAGTAAAAGCGATGACAACATTTCCGGAACACTTTTTGTGGGGTGGGGCGATTGCTGCAAATCAGGTTGAGGGAGCTTTTGACGCCGATCACAAAGGGCTGTCGACGGCCGACTTGCTGCCGCACGGGATCTTAAACCCACATCAGGAAAAAGCAGAACGTACGCCGGGCATTAAAGATCTGGCGATCGATTTTTATCATCGCTACCCGGAGGATATTGCCCTGATGGCCGAAATGGGGTTTAGTTGTTTTCGGTTGTCGATTGCCTGGACCCGGATTTTCCCGCAAGGCGATGAAGCTGAGCCGAATGAGGCCGGGTTAGCGTTTTACGATCGGATCTTCGATGAGCTGGCCAAGTACAACATTCAGCCGATGGTGACTTTGTCCCACTACGAAATGCCCTACGGGCTGGTCGAGAAATTCGGTGGCTGGCAAAGCCGTGAAGTGATTGCGCTGTTCGAGCGTTATGCCAAAACCGTGTTTACCCGCTATGCCGACAAGGTCAAGTTGTGGCTGACCTTCAATGAAATCAATATGTCGCTACATGCGCCGTTTACCGGAGTAGGCTTGCCGGAGTCCGCATCGGAGCAGGCTATTTATCAGGCAATCCACTATCAGCTGGTGGCCAGCGCCAAAGCGGTTCAACTGTGTCATGAGATTGTTCCAGACGGAAAAATCGGCAACATGCTGCTCGGGGCCATGACCTATCCGCTGACCTGTCAGCCGGATGATGTGATCGCCGCCATGCATGAAAATAATCAGTGGCTGTTCTTTGGTGATGTACAGGCGCGTGGGCGCTATCCGGGTTATATGCTGCGTTATTTCCGCGATCAGGGGATCCGAATTGATATGGCACCGGGTGATTTGGAAACCCTAGCGGCGGCGAGCGTCGATTTTATTTCATTCAGCTATTACGCCAGTGCGTGCGCCAGCGCGGATCCGAAACAAAAAGAAGTCGGCAATATCGTCGCCAGTGTGTCGAACCCTTATCTGGAGAAAAGTGAGTGGGGCTGGCAAATCGACCCCAAAGGTCTGCGGGTGATATTGAACTTCCTCTATGATCGCTACCAAAAGCCATTGTTTATCGTCGAAAATGGTTTAGGCGCGAAAGATGAGCTCAACGCTGCCGGCGAAATCATCGATGACTATCGTATTGCTTACCTGAAGGCGCATTTGATACAGGCAAGAGAGGCGGTGTTGGATGGGGTTGAGCTCATGGGGTACACCAGCTGGGGACCAATTGATTTGGTCAGCAACTCGACCGCGGAAATGAGCAAGCGTTACGGCTTCATCTATGTGGATCGGGATGATCACGGCGAGGGCACTCTGACCCGTAAGCGGAAGAAAAGCTTTTACTGGTATCAGGATGTGATTCGCACTCACGGTGCGTCGTTAGACTAACGCTCTTTTCAAGAAGACTGTTTGTTTTAAGAAAAATACTGTTTCAGGAAAACCACTTGTTTCAATAAAGTAACTTGTTTTAATCAAACTATTTGCGGCAGCTGGCTTGGGGATTCAGGCCATCTGCCGCTTTGTTGTCTCCGCCTGCTCAAAGAATACTTCTCGACACCTGGATTTCGCCGACCGGCTTCCTCTGCCATTGAATTCATGACTTTTTACACATGCTGACCCGGTTGTCCATACGGTAGCTTATGGGGGTCGATCACAAGGCCTGAATCTTGGTTGTTGTCTGGTTTTTGAGATGGATATCAACCAGCTTGGATAAACGGAGACATACCCATGAACAAGCAAGTGGCATATATGTTGATCTTCTCTGCACTGGCTGCACCTGCGGCGGCAATGCAGCAGGGAAAGTTCGGTCTGTATGGTGAAGTGAATTTACTCGCAGGTGGTGCCAGCGAGAAATCATCGTTTAATACCGAGGGGCAATCGGTGATCACGGACTATAACGCACCGGGACAAGCCGAAGAGTCCACCGTGATTTTTCCGGTGTGGGATCTGAATTTCAGGATCCCCAGCACCAACAGCGAACTGTATTTCAAGTCAGATCTGGTCGGGATGGCGAGTGATTTCTACATGCAGGCCGGGTATCGGCATTATCTGGTCGATGGCTCCAGTGTTGCGATTGGTTTTGTTCCGGGGGTGCTGGAGAAAGACACCTGGCAGGATCCGTTTGCGCTGAACATCGAGCGCCAGGAAACCAAGCAAACCGTCCGGGGGGTTGTCTTCAATTATGACAATATCCTCGGCTCGTCCCTGGCGCTGGAACTTGCGACAGGGGAACATCGTGTCGATGACGAACAAAGCGGGGCCACAACGATTGAGAATACCAGCCTGCTGGCCCGGGAAGGGAATTTGTATTATGCGGCTATCGGACAGTCAATCCCGCCGATTGCCGGGATGGGGCTGGAATGGGATATCCACTATCTGCTCGATGATGCAGACGGCGCGGCCATGCGCGGGGAGCGCGTTGGGGTCAAAGCGGAACTGAGCCGCCAGGTGAACCGCCACATTTTTGTGTTGGGGGGAGATTATTCCACACACAACTTCGATGCGTCGCATCCGATTTTTAACGAGGTCAGGGAAGATACCAGTACCGGATTCTCTCTGCGCTATGTGTACGCTGCCCCGTATAACTGGCGGAATGTCATGCTGTTTGCCAGCGGTGGCTGGGATCGTCGGGAGTCAAATATTGACTTTTACGATCGGGAACAGGTGCTGACGACGCTTGGCTTGCAGTATCAGTTTTAAAGGGCTGAGAACAAATTGACGCGGCTCGGGCAGGATATCGACGGACCGAATTTGTCTGTTCGAATTTTTAGAACAAGTCGCGCAAATCATTGCGCTATCATCTGAACCGGACGCTCACTATAGTTATCCCATCAAAGAATATTCAGAATGTTTAATTAATCCTCGTTCAACTTCTGTTTACCTTTCTGGGATTAAGATAGGTATCAAGAAGTAAAGATATTTGAACTATAAACCCGTGGTTGATAGCAGTTGGTTTCACAACCACGACAGAAATGATAACTACACGGAGATATTCAAATGAAAAAAGTCAGCATTGCACTCGCTTCTTTAATGATGGGTTTTTCAGCTTTATCTTATGCTGATATCCAAGTAACTGATACACAAAATGGTGCCTGGGTTACAGTGACCGACGGCGGCCAGCCATCTGCTAATGCGGTGGTTTCTATAGTGAATCAACCTCAGGCGTTGAATAGTTTTCGTACCGATGATTCAGGCCGGGTATTTATTCCGCTCTCGCTGAATCACTCTCGTTCTGTAAAATATTCAGCAGTCACCGAATCAGGGAATGAATATAGTCGTTTTGCTTTCCATGGTGTTCAGAAGGACTAATCTGAGCAATCGACGATATTTGCCTTTTCATGGATGAAAAGGCCAGTTTATTCTTCCGAGCGCGCTTTCATTTAACTCGCTTTATCTCGCGTCATCAGCATCCTCAATGTAACGATGTTCCCGTATTTTGTAATCTGGCGCATCGCTCTATGGCAAACTTCTGCAACATGGTTCTCTTGCATAGAATTGAGCGTCAGGTGCATGTTTGGTAACTCTTCCTCCCCTGAGTGAATGCACTGCCGGTTGCATTTGGACAACTGAGAATCATCTTTATTTTGTGGTTCATCTTGTTTTATAAATAAGAAACTTCCGGACTTCAAACAAAGCCAGCCCAACTAATGTATTCTTTAGATTCAGTTTTTTCTCTCTGAACATCATTTATAAAATGGACCCCGATTCTTCATTCCATTTTTATATAAGCGTAGATTCTGTATTGCAAACGGTAATATCATCAAATCATCATGAAGGACAAGCTCAAGCTGCCTATACTTTAAAATGAGTTTGTTAACCAAGGTAGAGAAGGAATCAATGTTCGCTAAACATCGGTCTTATACCCTTGCGGGTAAATTACATAATCATGCACATCTGGCTATTAAGCCAACGGGTGAACTATCCGTGGAAATATTGGAGGAACATAAGAAGTTGGAAGGTGATTTTGAAGATTTGTGCTTTTCAACCCATGGTAAAACAACCGGGGTGGACTGCATTGAGCACGATCACCCCACTCATAAACTCTGGCATATTGATCTCACACGCAATGATGCTCGGGAGCTTCATCGATTGATTGATGATGCGAAAGAGGAATATGAAACAATCATGCGTGACCTGTGCTGATCTATAATCGGTTGCCATATGCAACGAACAGCCTTCCTTACAAACTCTTCATCATTTTCGTTCATTTGTAAATTTTGGCCTCCCTGCGCTACCAGGGATTGGCCTTATAGTATTCAACCAAATGGTCAATCAAGGCTCTGACGCCCGGAGCAAGGTGTTTGCGGGATGGGTACAGGGCATAGACGCTCATCATCTTCGGTTGCCACGCCGGTAACACCTGAACCAGTTGCCCGCTTTGCAGATATGGATTGGCCAGATAGGTCGGCTGCATGGCGATTCCGTGTCCGCTCAGGGTTGCGCTCAATAGCACGGTGGCTTCATTGGCGGTCAGGCGGCAGTGAATATCGGTGGAGATGTGTTGTCCTGCCTGACTCAGGTGCCAGACGTGACGCTCAAAATTCTTGTATCCCAGACACTGGTGACGGGATAAATCTTCCGGGTGCTGAATAGGGGCGTGATGTTGCAGATAGGCCGGTGATGCTACCAGGATCGACGCGCACTGCGCAATGGGTCGGCCGATGAGGGTGGGATCGGGATCCGCGGCAATCCGGATCGCGAGATCAACCTGCTCCTCGACCAGGTTCACGGCACGGTCGGCGACATCAACGTCAATTTCAATCCCCGTATGTTGGCTCATGAACTCGTGAATCGCAGGCATCAATTGAGCATGGCCGAAGGACATGCTGGTGGTGATCCGTAATTTACCCCTGAGCCGATCATCCGGTTGATGCAGCAATTGCATCTCTTCGGCCATCTCGACCCACATTTGGGCTTGGGCCAGACAGCGAACACCGGCATCGGTGAGTGTGACCTTGCGGGTTGTACGCTGTAACAGCCGGGCCTGCAACCAATTTTCCATCGCTTCGATATGGCGGGTCACCATTGAACGGGACATTTCCAGCCTTGCTGCCGTCGCGGTAAAACTGCCGGAGTGTGCGACATCAATGAAGACTCTGGTCGCAGTAAGCTTATCCATTTATCTGACCGATATAAGAAACAATGTTGCTCATTATTGGTTATATATCTGAGCAAATCAACACGCTAATCTTGGCTCCAACTTAGACAGAGAGATTTGGAGAGAACCATGCGAACACTAACCAAGATTGCGGCTTCATTACTGCTGGCCGGTACGGCTACTACATTTGCGCAGGCTGCACCGTTGCAACTGGACGTATACAACGCCGGCCCGGGCAGCTTTCATGTCAATGCCAGCGTCGTGTACGGAGAGACGGAAGCAATGGTAGTCGATACCGGATTTACCAAAGCGGATGCCCTGAGGATTGCGGCCAAAGTGCTCGATTCCGGCAAAACATTGAAAACGATTTTCATCAGCCAGGCGGATCCGGATTACTACTTTGGGGCTGAAGTGCTGGTCGCTCTGTTTCCGGATGCGAAGGTGATCACCACCCCGGCGGTACGCGAGAAAATTGCTGAGAAGATGGCGGGTAAACTGGCATTCTGGGGACCGAAAATGGGCGCCAATGCGCCGGTTGCGCCGGTGTTGCCGACGGCATTTCAGGGCCACACCCTGAAGGTTGATGATCAGGTGATTGAGATCCGGGGCACAGATGGCTTGATGGCTCATCGGCCGTACTTGTGGATCCCATCCACCAAAACGTTACTGGGTAACGTCGCTGTGTACGGTGATGTGCATCTGTGGATGGCTGATGCTCAGCAAGATCAGGCGCGTCAGGCCTGGGCGCAGCAGCTCGAAACGATGAAAGCGCTGAAACCGGAGACAGTGGTTCCCGGGCACATGAAAGCCGGCACTCAGCTCAATGGCGCAACGATTGATTATTCGCTGGGTTACCTGGCGGCTTTCGATACGGCGAAACAACAGAGCGGCGATAGCCGGGTGTTGATCAAGACAATGAGTACGCAGTATCCGCAGGCCGGACTGCCGATGGCACTGGAGATTGGCGCTAAGGTGCACATGGGAGAAATGAAATGGTAACGGTTCATTATTTTTTCGACCCGATGTGCGGCTGGTGTTATGGGGCGTCATCGCTGATTGAGCATTTAAACCAGCGCAATGGGGTGTCGCTTGTGTTGCATCCCGGCGGCATGGTGGCGAATCGTGCCATTGACCCGTCGTTCCGTCAGCACATATTGCAGCATGATCAACAAATCGCCCGGGAGACCGGTGCCGTGTTTGGCGACGATTATGTGACGCGCATTAAGAGCACGGCCCCTGTGGTGATGGACTCGTATCTGACCGCGCAGGCGATCCTGGCGGCTGATACGGTGGGGGGTGATCCGCTGGAGATGCTGCGTGCGATCCAGCAGGGGCATTATCGCCACGGGTTAGCGGTGAATCAGCTCGATACCCTGGCTGCACTGGCCGAAAAAATCGGTCTGGATGAATCCGCGTGGCGTGCAACAATGGCAGCGAATGAAGCGCAATTGCATGACACTATCGCACAGACTCGCCAGTTGATGACGCAGCACCAGGTGTCAGGCTATCCCACGTTAATGGTTGAAACAGCGCAAGGGTGGCAAAAAGTGGCACCCAGCTCGTTTTATCGGCGGGAGGAACAGTGGCAAAGTTACTGGGATGGTGTGCTCGCAAATGACGTGTCCGCGAGCCCGGCTCAAATTTAGCGATTGAACAGATAAGCATGGCCGGTGTATACCGGCCATGCTTTATGTTTTGACGGGGAAGATGCACCGGAATAAAAACACCCCGACAAGCTGTCGGGGTGAGGGCGCGGGGATGGGTCGCGTTGTGTTGCGTTGCGTAATGGTGTGCGGCGGTTTACCACAGACCGATTGTTTTCCACCAAGCGCCGCCGATAATGAAGAACACCGGAATTACCACGAGGGTAAAAATAAAGCCGATTTTCCACCATTGCTTGAGAGACATATAACCGGCGCCGAACAGAATCGGGGCTGGGCCGGAAGAATAGTGGGTGGTCGACATATACAGATTACTGAACATTCCCAGAACGATAGCAGCCAGCATCGGCGGAGTTCCGGCTGCAATGGCGATCGCCAGGAAAGCGGAGTACATGGCACTGATGTGGGCCATGGCACTGGCCATCAGATAATGGCTGTAGAAGTACACCAGCAGTAGGATCCCCAGCGTAGTAACCCAGCCGAAGCCGTCCATGGATTGGCCGACGATATCGCCGAACCATTGAATGAATCCCATTTTATTGAGCTGACCGGCCATCATCACCAGCACGGCAAACCAGACGATGGTATGCCAGGCTTCTTTTTCAGACAGGACGGCATCCCACTTGATGGTCTGAGTGATCAGCAGGAAGACCAGTCCCAACAAGGCCGTTACGGTAGCGTGAATCCCCAGCGTCGGACCCAGTACCCACAGGGTGATCATGGCGACGAAAGTCGTGCAGATGATTTTTTCATCCCGGCTCATGCCGCCCATTTCTTTGAGTTTCTCTTTGGCCAGGGCGCGCATCTCAGGGGTGCGTTTGAGCTCCGGCGGGAAGATGACATACATCAGCAAGGGGATGAGTCCCAGACAGACCAGCCCGGGGACAATGGCCGCCAGTGCCCAGCCGGCCCAGGTGATCTGAACCCCTTGTTCGGCGGCGAAGTTGGCGGCCAGCGGGTTCCCGGCCATGGAAGTGAGGAACATTGCACAGGTGATGGCATTGCACTGGAAAATACACTGGACCAGGAACGCGCCGATTTTGTTTTCCGTGCCTTTGGCCGGGTCGGAGTCATAAGCCGCTGCAACCGAGCGAAACAGCGGAGAAATGATCCCGCCACAACGTGCGGTGGTACTGGGGGTTGCCGGGGCGAATAACAGGTCGGTCAGCACCAGGCCATACGCTAGTCCCAGTGAGTTATGCCCGAGTTTACTGATAAACATATAGCCGACACGACGGCCGAACCCGGTTTGGATAAAGCCACGGGAGATAAAGAATGCGGCGGCAATCATCCAGATGGTTGGGTGGGCAAAACCGGTCAGGGCCGTTTTGATTGGGACCAGGCCGGTCAGCGCCGTAGCGGTCAGGCCAATCAGGGCCATGGCCCCTAAGGGCAGGGGCGCAATGATCAGACCCAGTACTGTGGTGATAAATACGGCCATCATGTGCCACGCATCGGGTGACAGGCCCGCCGGAGCTGGCGTCAACCACAGGGCGACGCCGAATAACAGCAACCCGGACAGCCGGAAATGCGGTGTGTTTGTGAACGACATAGAAAACTCCTCTACAAAAGTATCTGACGCCATACTCAAGTAAGAACTCAATAAAAAAGTTGTTCTAAATCATGATAATAAGAACGTAATTGGCGGGGCTGGGTAAAGTCAAATCCCATTCACAGCAGGATGTAAGCCGGGGTGAGATAAGGTCAATTGAATCCATTTTCACTATAAAATTCCCCATTAAATTCATAAACGCCATCGCTGTGATCGCCGTGAGAAATTGACGGCGTGCTTTAGGTGAATAACGGCTTTTTCGGTATCCTTGCCGCTCAGGAGAGGCCTATGTCATTTAACAAGAAGTTATTGCTGTTCTTGCTGCTGCTGTTGTCGGTGCAGGGGATTTTATGGTGGCTGGTGGTCGAGCCGCGGATGGTGAGTTTGCTTCGTGAGGAAGTCGCAGAGCGCGCCCGGGTTCAGTCGCGACAGATCGCCGAACTCGATCAACTGATCGCGCGCGTACGCCAGCAAGATATCGCCGGAGTCCGCCGTCTGGTAGATGAGCTCTATCAGGTCAGCGATGCCGACTTTATCGTGGTCAGCGATCGGCAGGGTCGCCGGATGGCACATCCGAAACCTGAACGGATCGGCTTGCCGGTGATGGGCGGCGATATCGAGGCTGCCCTGACGCAGGGGCGGCATTATCTATCAGAAGGGACCGGTTCGCTGGGGCGCTCCTTGCGATACATTTCCCCTTTAATTGACGATCAAGGTGACATCGTCGGCATGGTGAAAGTCGGCTATCTCATTGACACCTTGGGCGAGTGGCGTCGCATTCATTTGATGCCAATTACGCTGATGGCGGCGAGCAGCATCATTCTGGCGTTTATAGCAGCCTTTATTTTCTCCCGCTGGATCCGGCGGGGAATGCTGGGCCGGGAGCCACAGCAACTGCTGCAGCTATTGGAAGTACATCAGGCGATTTTACATTCGACCCATGAGGGGCTGATTGCAGTAGACGGCACCGGGCGCATCGGTGCGATTAACCAGACGGCCTGTACCTGGTTGGATCTGGATCCCGCAGTGGTGCAGGGGCAGCCGGTGGATGCCTGGATTGAAAGCCAGGGGTTTTGTGATCCGAAGGCGGCCGATGTGGTGGACGACATGGCCAGTTTGAATCACCTGGCGGTAATTGCCAGCCGGGTGGCTTTGAATTTGCCGGACGGCGGGGTGGTGATTAGTTTTCGCCGTCGCGACGAGATCAGTATGCTGTCGCAACAACTGAGCCAGATCAGCCAGCACACCGAAAGCCTGCGGATCATGCGCCATGAATATGCCAATAAACTGTCGACCCTGGGCGGCCTGATCCAGATGGGTGCGCTCGATAAAGCGTTACAGTTGATTAATCAGCAGTCCGAGCGTCATCAGCAGGTGATCGATCTGGTGAAACAATCCTGCTGCGCTGAACAATTGGCAGGATTGCTGATTGGCAAATATCACCGGGCAGCGGAGCGACAACTTCGGCTGGAGCTGGTGCCCGGCAGCAGCTTGCGGGTGGTTCCGGCGGGACTGGATGAAGCAGAGTTGTGCGCCATTGTCGGGAACCTGATTGACAACAGTTTTGATGCTTGTCGTCCCGGTGACGGGGTCATTCAGGTATTTTTCAGTGATGAAGGGCCGGAATTTGAGTTGCGGGTTTCGGACAACGGCTGTGGGATCCCGGCGGCGCTGAAAGCGGATATTTTCGAATGGGGCGTCAGCAGTAAGACAGAGCCGGGGCATGGGATCGGCCTGTATCTGGTGGACCGATACGTGCGCCAGGCCGGTGGTTATCTGGAGTTGGACAATGAGCAGGAGCAAACCTGTATCAGTGTGTATGTGCCCAAAGAAGGAACAGAGCATGATAGATGTGTTGATTGTGGAAGATGAGCCGGGCATTGCGGAAATCCATAGTCAGTTTTTGCAGCAACTGAAAGGATTTCGCCCGGTGAGTATTGCCGGTGATCTGGCGCAGGCCCGGCAGATGGCGGCGGTCCTGAAGCCGCAGCTGGTGTTGCTGGATCACTTTCTACCGGACGGGAATGGATTGTCGTTGCTGACCGCGTGGGCGCAGCAGGCCCTGCGGCCGGATGTGATTTACCTAACCGCGGCCAATACCATGGATATTGTTCGCCCGGCGCTGGGTTGCGGCGTGTTTGATTATTTGATCAAGCCGATCAATTACCAGCGATTGAAGGAAAGCCTGCTCCGCTATCAGGCGTATCACCAGTCGCTTCAGGGACAAGGTCGGATCCAACAATCAGAACTGGACGCCCTGCTGGCCCGTCAGGGTCATGTGCCGGAACAAACGGATGCGGGAGCGGGGATCGATTCCTATACCCTGGAGCAGGTTTTGCAATGCTTTACGCATCTGACCTGTGAGTACAGCGCTGAAAGTATGGCCCGGGAAACCGGCCTGAGTAAAACGACGGCCCGGCGTTATCTGGACTACTGTGCCCGCAAGGGAAAGTTGGTCGCCAGCTTGCAGCACGGTAAGGTCGGGCGTCCGATTCGAACCTATATGTTGCCGCGGCCGGCGGGGCTGGGCTAAACCCTGTTCAGGCAATACACCAGCGATTTCGACCCAGAGCTTTGGCCTGATATAGCGCTTCGTCGGCGTCTTTGATCAGTGAGGTGATGCTTGCTTCGCTCGAAGGGAGGCAGGCAACGCCGAAACTGGCTGTACATTGCAACTGCGTGTGTTTGTGGTTGATTCGCAGGGTTTCAATAGCACTTCGAATGCGCTCTGTGATCTGTTTGGCATCCGTCAGGGTGGTATTGTTTAACAAGATCACGAATTCTTCGCCGCCGAAGCGGGCCAGCAGATCTTCTTGCCGTAATGTAGCCTGGATGGTTTGTCCAACGCTGTACAACACATGATCGCCCGTGAGGTGCCCGTAGTTGTCATTCACTTGCTTGAAGTGATCGATATCAAGCAGGATCAGGCTGAATGGCGTGTCTTGACTTTCAGCATTGTCCAGTATCGTTTGTGTGTTTTGGGTAAACGCCCGGCGATTGAGCAGCCCGGTCAGGCTGTCCGTTTCTGCCAGATATTTCATTTTTCGATTTTGCTGCCGGTGAAACTTCACCCAGCGAGAGCTTGTCAGCAGTAAAAGCAAAAAACCGAAGGACTGACAGAGATCTTCCAGAATATCGAGCATGTGGGAGTGGCGAATAAATTCGTCGACGACGTCAATGAAATGGCCAATAAAGAGGAGTGAAGAAGACAACAGCAGCAAGCGGTAGATTGGACGGTTTTCTTTGACGCCATGAATTCCAAACATCAGCAGCAGACAACTCAGTGCCATCACGCCTTCAATCACAACATTGGCATAATCGACGGGAAGTCTGGATGCATAAAAGGTGTAAGCAAAACAAAACAAACTGATGGCACTCAACAGAATTGCTAACTGAGTTTTTACTTGAGCCACAAATGCCATACGTCTTGGTGTACCTTTGAACACTGAGTTTGTTTAACGCACGAAATATACCATACAGGGATGTTTGGAGGATCAAAAATCACCGGGAATGATTGTTTTTATTGAAGAGATCTCTATGTATTGCTCGCCAATGTTGTCATTTATGTCTGTTTATTCATACATCAATGATGCTATGAATACAGTGCAGGTTAAGCTCAATGCCGTAAGATATGTTTTTTCAGAAAATGTGTTCGTGTTGATGAACCATTGATCAATCCAATCACGATTTGAATCAACATCATAAGTCGGATGAAACCGGCACCAGGCCAGAAGCTTGAGAGGGGAAGGTTGATGTATACGAATAAACGTGTCAAACAACGAGTCAAAGAGATTTCGGAGCGTACCCGGCGCAAACATCTAAGCGATCTAGGGGCGCAAAAAGCACAGGAACGTACTTAGGACTGGGGCGGCGGACGCTCGTGCGGCAAGCTCAACAATAACAACCGCGCTGAATGGTCTTCTTTGTGAGGGCATTCAGCGCGGCTATTTTTTTATTGGGTGTACAGCATTTATTGGGTGTACAGCATTTATGGGGTGTACAGTTTGCTCGGGAACCCTGCTCTATCAAGTGACCCTCTTTGACGGGGGCGCTGCTTAAGCGAGTTAAACGAGTGAGTGCATTAGCGGCTACTTCGTCGTCAGTCGTTGGCCCCGTGCGCGCACTTTTGCCATTTTTGCCAGATAATACACATTGACGCAGGCAATGAAGCTGTTGGTGACGACCACGGGCATTGCATCGATCATAAATCCGTAAGTCGTGAATAAAATACAGCCGATCAGGTTCAAAACCCGTAACCAGACGATATCTTTCATCATCAGGGAAATCGCAACCATGAAGGAGGATGCGTAGCCGAGTAACTCGATGGTGCTGAATGCCATGGCGGATATATACCTTTCTCTTCATCTGTCCTGAACAGGGGTCTCTACATCTGTATGCAGATGACTCTCCTCGGCACTCCTTGCCAGACAGATTCGTTAATGAGCCTGAACCTGGCCCGAAACAAAATCGCCCGGATCATATCAAGCTCCGTTTTGCACGAGAACCGGCATTGCCGGAAAAGGCCTGTTCAGCAGAAAGAAAATAGCCGACAGCTGATTTTTTCGGCGTTTATCAGCAAGGAAGCGCTCACCATACACCATTCAGTCGCCGGACTTATTTTGCCAATTCGACAAAGCTGTGCACCCCAAACAGACAAATCATTAATCCGCCCAGTAACTGGAGATAAAACGGAAAAGTCAGGGTATCGAAATGCTCGCGGTAGGCTGAGCCGAAGATGGCCAGCAGACACTGAATCACCAGGCTTCCGGTAAAGATGGCGCCGGCCAGTTGCAAGACGTACAGCGGATTGACCGCCATCTCGGCATGGCCGATAAAGGCAGACAGGGCAATGACCGCAATGGGGTTGGCCAGGGTGAGATAAAAAGCAGCCCGAAGTCCCAGTTTGCGGGTGGGTTGATGAAAATTCGCCAGCAGCCGGGTATTGCGCAGGGCGCTGTACATCATATAAAAGCCGACAAAAATCAGAACCCAGGAAGAGAGCAGGATGATCTGGAAGTGGTAGTCGGAGAAGGTGGTGATGATCCAGGTACCGGCCATAAAACTAATCAGGGCATAGCAGTAATCGGCCAGTGCTGCGCCAATGGCACTGCGGACTGCCACCGTGTACCCATGCTGAATGCCGTTGTTTAAAACCAGAATCGCGATGGGCCCAATCGAGAGGGATAAGAGCAGGCCGAAGAAAAATGCTTTCATAACTTCCATAGGCTCTCCTTGAAATACTGTGGATCAGAGCGTTAGGTAAGCAGGCGCTTAATTAAAGAATAGTCAGAGAGGTGAAAGGTGTGCCAGATATAATCCAATGTTTCCAAGCACATAAATGAGGCAAGTGTTGAGTTTATGCACATCAATGTGCCGTCAGGGTTTCTGTAATTGAAATCCGGGTGCTCCCGGGTGACTATCTATTCGGCAATGATGAATAACTGGTTGTGCCGGGAAAGACAGGAAAGAAAGCCACGGGCTTTCTTTCCTGTGTGTGGGGGGAGGGACTGCCAGAACCAGGCTATTTCTTGGCCTGCCTGCTTTGGTCCGGCGTTATCGCTTGCTGGTCCGTCGCCATAGCCTGCTGTGAGGCGATGGGTTGATCCCCGATGGTGGTTTTGCCCGGACAGATTTTTCGCACCGGACATTTGGGGCAGCCCCAAATGGCAGCGTAGGGGCACAGCGCGATCACATTATTTTTCTTCGACATTGCTCACCTCGTTTTATCTATTGTGTTGGATTTGGTGGGGTTACCTTCCCTTCAGCTCGGCCGCCAGCAAGCGCTGGGTTAACTTGTCCCGAAATGTTGCGGGTTGAAGCAGATCCATGCGCGCCAGTAATGGGCGCAGGCTGGCATCGTCTGGGTTGGCAGTCAGCGCATTGAGGATGCATTTCAGTTTGCCGCCGGGTGTGGCTGTTTTGGCTTTGAGCGATTTCAAAGCCTTACCCAACTGGAGCTCTTCGGCCGTAAAACTGCAACCAAACGGGAACGGCGAGAAAATTTGTTGTTGAGCGAATTTTTTGTAGATGCGTTGGATGGCCTCCGGGGTATTGTTGCAGTACGCTGGTGGTAAGGTATAGTCTTTGGCTACTTTTCCTGCGGCTTTGGCCTGAGCCAGCAACTGCGGCTGGAAGCGGGAGTCGGCAATTTTGATTAATTCGGTATACACCACGTGATCCGGTTTACTGCGCAGATCTGCAATCCCGTATTCGGTGATCACGATGTCCCTGAGCTGACGCGGAATGGTGGTATGGCCATAGTTAAACAAAATATTGGACTTGAGTTCCCCGTTGCGTACGGCGCAGCTTCTGAGCTTCATGATCGAGCGGGAATCGTGCAGTTGGTGCGACTGTGCCACAAAGTTATATTGACCGCCGACGCCACTGACGACCTGGCCGTTTTCCAGCGCATCGGAGACTGCCGCGCCGCTGAGGGTGACCATCATCGCGGAGTTGATAAACCGGGCGTGCTGCCGCTGGGCTTGCTTGAGTTGCTGGCTGCCGAGGAAATGATCGTAGAGATCATTAACGTAGTTGACGCTGGTCATACAGAATTTCTGATGGTCAGCCTCACTCATGGTGTTCAGCGCGTCGTAGAAATCTTTCGGTCCGACAAAAAATGCGCCGTGCATCACCACGCCGCCGCTCAAGGTATGGCCCAGGCAGTGCTGTTCAATCCAGGCGAGTGAATCGGCATGGTTCAGGTTAGCCGGAGCTTGTTGACGGTCGACGAAAAGCCGGCCTTGCTCGTACCTTACGCTGCCGCGAAATACCCCGATCCGTTTCAGGTAGGCGACATCTTCCCGGGTCAGCTGCGCGGCAATGGCCCCGTGCTCCAGCAGGGCGAGCACGGTTGCGATCGAGACATCCGGGGTGATTTTATGCTGGTTTAGCAGCGTTTGGAGGGTCAGGTCTTCAAAGACTTCCCGTTTCAGGATCCCGGCTTTGTATAAGTGGACGAAACCATCCACCATCAACTCGCTACAGCCGTATAACCCCTGCTTAAAGGATCCGCTGTCTCCGATTTTCTGACTGACCGGAAATTTCTCGGCCACGTTCAGTTCATTCAGCACCTGATGATAGACGTCGTTTTGCTGGTGGCGCAGCAAGGTGCTGTAGATGAGCGCGCTGCTGAGTGAACCGATCCCGACCTGCAGGGTTCCCCCGTCTTTGACCAGAGTACTGGCGTAAAAGCCAATCAAATGATCTTCCGGCGAGATGCTGGCATGGGGGGCGGCAAACAGGGCATAGTCCTGATGACCGGGTTTGAGGTTTTGATCCAGCACCCAGTCAAATACATTGTCGGCCACTTCGGCATGATTGTGCATAAACGGCATGTTGGCATTGACCTCCGCAACCATGGCAACCGGGGTTCCGTTTGCCCGCATCTCTTCCATTAACGGCGCAAAGTCGAGGGCCAGATCAGAATTACTGCATAAACTGTAGGTGGTCACGCCATTCACCGTCCGTTTGGCAACCAGCTGCGCGACAACATTTACGCCTTTATCCAGTAAATCCCGAACAGCGTGGGTGTAGTTGGTACTGGTGTAGTTCTGTTGCTGCGGGCTGTTGAGAAAGCTGCCGGCCTTAAAGAAAAACTCACTGATCGTGATATTGGCCGGCACCTGATTGCGGCGCAGATCCGTGATGTAGTCCAGATCCGGGACACCGGCGAATTCACGTTCAACGAAAGGCTCCAGGAACTTCTTTTCCAGCGGGCTTTTTCCGACAGGTTTTTCCAGGCTAATTCCGGTTTCGATCCGCAGGGTGATTTGTGGATCGGCTTTTGCCCGCTGATAGAGCGCGTTGACAAACGCGACGGGTTTGCCAATCGCCAGCGGCACGCCGAGAGTGATTTGGTTTCCGACAGTTTCCAGAATGCGATCAACCAATTGTTCAACATCGGCAAAGGCGGGCGCAGCTGGTTTTTCACAGGTCACAGTCATGGTCGCTAGCGGCGGTGTGGTGGTCTCCACAAATTCTAGTACTGACATTTTGCATTCCTTGTTCGATTTGTTATTGGAAAGAAGCATATTTTTTGTGCGTCAGCTTCATTGTTAGCGCCAGGAATAGAGTGTTCACTCTAGACTTGTTTTTCCATCACATTTTTGGTCGTTTTTTTGTCAGTTTTTGGCGAGAAGTTGAACTGAGTCACAGCCTTGTGAGCGGCTTGGTTAGCTCGGGGTTACACCGGTTAGTCATTGAGTCTGGGTTCAGGTAGATGGTACTGCACACCGGTCGGCAAACCATCGTTTTGCGGGGCATGGCGCGGTGGTTGGTTGGATGGCGATTACGAAGGCTGAGGACGGAATTTAGAAAGAATGATCTAATTTCAGTTGTTAGGCTCTGAGATCTCAGTAGGACTTTAATAATGAACAAACAGGATTTTGACCATGATGAATCCAGTAAAAATGATCGGAAATATGAAAACTGTGACTGAAACCGGAGAGAGCGCCCTGAAGCAGGTTGTCTGGGCGGGGCTCGGGGCATACAGTAAAGGTATCGAACAGGTCGGAATGGCCCAGCACCTGGTGACCAAACGGTTTACTTCTTTGGTTGAACAGGGGCAGCACGTCGAAACGGAAACCCTGTCGCGGGTGAAACACACCAAGGCAGCCATGCTGGCACGGACGGAAACGCAGCTGAATGATGCCCTGCGCAAAACCTGCGGAGTGGATCGAAACCGCTTGTCATCGGTCGAAGCCAAAATCGATCAGTTGCAGTTGGCCGTCGATAAGCTGGTGAAGCAAGCCGCAGAATAGGCAGGCAGCAGTCGGTCCGGCGGCATACCGACGGATAACCTTGTGTGAGGCAGGTTAGCTGCCGGACAAGCTAGAAAAAGGAATCTCTATGCCAAGTTTGTCTCTTCTTGATTTCAGTTTTATCGCATTTGAAACGGCAAAAACGCCGATGCATGTCACAGGGTTGGTGATCCTGGATCCCCCCCGGGAGCAGGCTACAACCTTTGCCCAGGACCTGTATTCACATTTCCTGGCGCAGACCGAAACGGCCGCACCGTTTAACTGGCGTCTGAAGTGGTCGCTGACTGGGAAACCATCCTGGGAAGCCTTGTCGCAGGTGAATCTGGACGATCATCTGCGGATCACCATGTTGCCGTCTCCGGGCAATGAGCAGCAGTTGCAGCAGGTCGTGGGCCGTTTGCATAGCCAGGTTCTGGATCGCAGTCGCCCGATGTGGGAAGTGTGGGTGATTGGCGGCCTCGAACATAACCGGGTTGCTCTGGTGATGAAAATTCATCACTCGATGGCCGACGGGGTGCGGGCCAGTCGGATATTCACGTCTTGCTGTCATCCGGACCCGGAGCAGTCTTTTACCAAGCCGTTCTGGCAACATGATTTGCGTAAAACGGATGCGCAGCGCCGCCAGGAAACCCACCTGACGGATTTGGTGATGAAAACCGCCATGACCGCGACCAAACAGTTGTCGTTGCTGCCTTCAATATTCCGGCTCGGTAGCAAATTAGCGCTGAAAGCGGTGAATCTGGCGGACTGTGATTTGAAAGTGCCGTTTACGGCGCCGAAAACACCGTTTAACTTGAGTCCGAAGCGAAGTCGCGCGGTGAGCCTGGGGCATTTATCAATGCGTCAGCTCAAACATATCAGCCATATTACCGGTGCTTCGCTGAACGATATTTTATTTACCGTCAGTGATATTGCGCTGAACCGGTATTTGCAGGATAGGGCGATCCCGCTGAGTAAGCCGCTGGTCGCCATGATGCCGATTAACCTAAGGGGCAAGGACGAGGCCGAAGGGAAGAGCAATAAGATGTCCATCGGCCATGTGGAGTTGGGGAAACCCTTCCTGAGCCCGCTTGAGCGCCTGGAAGCGATCCAGCATGCGACCTTGGATCTGAAGCAGGAAGCGCTGAACATTTCTCCCGATGCCTATGTGAATTACTCGCTTTTGGTGAACGGGGTGTCGTTGTTCAGTGGTAAGTTCGGACTTAATAACTTCATACCGCCGGCCAGTAACCTGCTGATTTCCAATGTACCGGGAGCTAAGGAGCAGCTGTACTTTATGGGGGCGACGGTACGGGAGCAGTATCCGGTATCGCTGCTGATGCCGGGGCAGACCCTCAATATCACCTTCTTCAGTAACGCGGATATGATTTATTTCTCCCTGGTGGCCTGCAGTCAGTCACTGCCGGGGTTTGAGGCGATCACTGAGTATATGGGGGAGGCTTTTGCGGATATCGAGGCAGAAGTGATGCAAACTGCTGCTCATGCCGTCTCTGAGCAACTGGAGTATCGCCAGGATAAAACCCTGGCGGTCGAAACTGCGGTTGAGGCTGCCGGCAACTCCCTGTCTCCGGATGATGAAGATTTCGAGCAGCTTTTTGCGGAGAAACAGAAAAAAGTCGAAGCCCTGGAGCAGCAACTGGCGAAACTGACCGCGCTGCTGGCGGCGACGCAGCTGAATGAGGCACAAGCGCAGGATTCAAATGCTTTGCCGGGAGAGGCATCTGTCTCGACGGAAAAATCACAGCCGTCTGCTAAATTGCACTAAGCCGCGAGGTGTGTGACTGACATGAAAAAGCCACCGGGCATCAGCTGGGTGGCTTTTTTGTGCAGCCCGTTTGAAGGCATTCTCTAACGGTATTCATGCATAAGCCATATTCATGCATAAAAGTCTGTCGTCGATCAGCACAATGTGCAGATAAAAGAAAGACCGCAATTGCGGTCTTTCTTGAGCTGTCAGGAGAGCGTACCTGACAGCAGATTCGGCTTCACGCTTATGCGTAAGCAGCTTTCATGGCGGCCACTTTATCCACGTACTGTTGCATCGCCGTATCGCTGTCCATGCCTTTCAGTTGCTCCCACGCTTCATACTTCGCCGCGCCTTTGAAGTCAAACATGCCGGGTTTACTGCCGTGCACATCGCCTTCGGTGGCTTGCTTGAACAGTGAGTACAGCGCCAGGAGTTCATCATTCGACGGACGCTGGGTGAGTGTTTTGACATCCAGTTGCGCTTGTTCAAAATTTGCTTGTAAATCTGCCATGATTCCTTTTTCCTTTTCAAAGTGTGGCTCAGCCACTTCAGTGTATGCGGTGTGTTCCTTATTACATGTCACTTGTCTGTATTTGGCTTACAAGTGAATCCCCTTGAGCAGGGCAGAGAAAGCAATCAGCTCTGCTGAGGAGGCTTTCTCGGTTTTTTGCTCTTTACCCTGATCGCTTTCCTTGGAATCCGGGAACATCCGGAAGCTGCTGTTCATCACGATTTCGGCCAGTTTCGGGAACAGGGCGTGTACGACCGCGCCGAAAATGCCCAGGTTGGTGGCAATTCGCTTCGGCTTGTCAATGATGGCGGTGGCCAGCATATCGGCGGCTTCATTCGGCGTCAGGGTGGGGACGGACTGGTAGATCTTCGTCGGGGCGATCATTGGTGTCGCCACCAACGGCATATTGATGGTGGTGAAATGGATGTTGAGATCCGAATACTCTGAAGCCGCACAACGGGTGAATGCATCCAGCGCGGCTTTTGAGGCCACATAAGCCGAGAAGCGTGGCGCATTGGTCAGCACACCAATCGAAGAGATATTGATGACATGGCCGCCGCCCTGCGCTTCCATTGCCGGGAGCAGCCCTAGGGTCAGTTTCAGTGAACCAAAATAGTTGAGCTGCATGGTCCGCTCGAAGTCGTGGAAGCGGTCAATTGAGTTGGCAATGGAGCGGCGGATAGAACGACCGGCATTGTTGATCAGAATATCGACCCGACCGTGATCACTCAGCACCTGCTCAATGAGCTGCTCAACCTGTTCAATGATGGATAAATCACAGGTATAGGTGTGTGCAATTCCGCCGCGCTCTTCAACGGCCTGCTTGGTCGCTGCCAGTTTTTCTTCATCGCGGGCAACCAGGATCATTTCGGCACCGTTTTCCGCCAGTTTGAACGCGGTTGCCTGGCCGATCCCGGAGCTGGCGCCGGTGATCAGGATGATCTTGTCGGAGACCCGCGCGCTCAGGCTGCGATCACCGGAGATCGCCGGATCCAGATGGCGTTCCCAGTAGTCCCAGATAGCCGGAGCATAAGTCGGCAGGCGAGGGCACTCGATCCCGGAGCCTTTCAGCGCCATTTGGGTTTCCCGGCAGTCGAACTCGGTTGGATAGGTAAAGAATTTAAGAACTTCAGCCGGGATCCCCAGATCTTTCAGCGTCACATCGGTGATTTGCCGGATGGTCGGCAACGACAGAATTGCCCCTTTGACCTGGTTCGGGATCAGGCCGAACAGGCGGGCATCCAGGCGCAGGGCCATGCGCGGGGCATGACCGGCTTCGGCAAAGATATTCAGCACTTCGCCTGAGCGATAAGGCTTGGGATCGGTCAGGTGGAAGCAGCGGCCATCCAGATCCGGCTGGTGGGCGATATGATCCAGGGCGTTCACGACGAAATCGACCGGCACAATATTCAGGCTGCCGCCTTCCAGGCCGATGGTCGGTACCCAGGCCGGTAACACTGAGCGGATCCGTTGGATCATTTTGAACAGGTAATACGGGCCGTCCACGCGGTCGGCAACCCCGGTTTTGGAGTGACCGATCACCATCCCCGGCCGGTAAATCCGGTAAGGCACCATGCAGTGCTCGCGGACGGTTTTTTCTGACAAATGCTTGGTTGAGAAGTACGGATGATCCAGATTTTCCGCTTCTTCGAACATATCTTCCCGGAAGTGGCCCTGATACAGCCCGGCAGCCGCAATTGAGCTGATGTGATGGAAGCAGCCTGCATCGAGATCTTCTGCGGCATCCAGCGCATGTTGCGTCCCTTGCACGTTCACCGCTTCCTGGATTTCGGCACTGGCCTTGAGATCATAAATGGCCGCCAGGTGGAAGAAGTGACGAATGTTGCCGCGGAGATCGGCAATGCTTGACTCAGACAACCCCAGTCTGGGTTGAGTCAGGTCGCCGATCACTGGCACCACGCGGTCGGCCTGAATCTGTAGTTCTGTGGCCAGCTCGGCCAGTTTATCCTGCGCCTGTTCGTTTCGGCACAGGACAAAAATGGTGCCTTCACGCTGAACCAGTTTAGAGATGAGGTGACGGCCTAAAAAACCGGTCCCTCCAGTCAGAAAATATGCCATGAGATCTCCTTAAATGCAGGCAAAAAAATGAGTATTCCTTTATACAATATTAAATCTACACTGGTCAGATGTGTTGTCTTTACCCAAAATCGAAAACTATTAAACAGATCACCTTTTTATTTTTACTGAAACTTTTTATTGCAAGGGAATAATCAAAACAAATCAAAGTGAGTAAAAGTTGCCTATGATTTATTAGAGAATCAATAAAGAATAACCATGACTGGGATTATTCATCTGGCTGGCAAATCATCACATTTAACCGAGGGAATGTTATGTATGATTTTATTATTGTTGGTGCGGGGTCGGCCGGCTGTGTATTAGCGAACCGGTTGTCTGCCGATCCATCGGTGAAAGTTTGCCTGCTGGAAGCCGGACCGAAGGATGCCAGCCTGATGATCCGGGTGCCGCTCGGCATCATCGGCATGATGCATTCAAAAAAAATGAACTGGCGCTACTACACCGAGCCGGAACCCCATTTGGGAGGCCGTCGGCTGTTTTGGCCCAGGGGCAGAACACTGGGAGGAAGTAGTGCATCCAATGCGATGTGCTATATCCGCGGTCATGCCTGCGACTACAACCAGTGGGCAGCGCTGGGGAACGAGGGCTGGGGCTATCAGGATGTGTTGCCTTATTTTAAAAAATCCCAGCATCAGCTTCGCGGGGAAGATGCATATCATGGTGTCGGCGGGCCGCTCCATGTGTCGGATCTGCGGGTCCATAACCCGCTGTCAGACGCCTTTATTGAAGCAGCAATGCAAGCCGGTCATAAGCGGGCGCAGGACTTCAACGGCAGTGAACAGGAGGGCGTCGGTTATTACCAGGTGACCCAGAAGAATGGCGAGCGGTGCAGCACGGCTGCCGGTTATCTGCGATCGGCAGAGGGGCGGGACAACCTCACGGTGATCACGGACGCGCTGACCACGCGGGTGTTGTTCGACGGCACCCGGGCCACGGGTGTGGAGTACCGCCGACATGGTCAGCTGCACACGGTGTCTTGTCGTGGCGAGGTGCTGCTCAGCGGTGGGGCCATCAATAGCCCGCAGCTGCTGCTGTTGTCCGGAGTCGGGGCAGAGGATCAGCTCAGCCAGCATGGGATTGCGCTGGTTCACCATCTGCCCGGTGTTGGGGAAAACCTGCAGGATCACCTGGATGTGCTGGCCGTGACGCGCGAGAGAACCTTCTACTCGATTGGGTTTTCACCGGTCGCGTTGCTGCGCTCCGTGAAAGGTGTGTTTGATTACTTCCTGTATCGAAAAGGAAACTTCACGTCGAATATTGCGGAGGCCGGCGGCTTTGCCAAAAGCGCGCCTGAGCTTGCGGTGCCGGATATCCAGTTTCATTTTTCCCCATGTTTTCTCGACAACCACGGCCTGAATTTGTGGCAGACGGTGCGTCACGGCTATTCACTCCATGCGTGCAATTTAAGGCCGAAAAGCCGTGGTCGGTTAACGCTCAGGAATGCCGAACCGACCACACCACCGGTTATTCGGGCCAATTATCTGGATGACCCGGAGGATATGGCGGTGATGATCAAAGCGCTGAAATTGTCGCGTGACATCCTCAAGCAACCGGCGTTTGCCCGCTATCGCGGGCAGGAGGTTTTTCCGGGGACAGAAGTACAAACGGATGAGGCACTGGAAGCCTTTATCCGCCGCAAGGCCGAGTCGATTTATCACCCGGTCGGGACCTGTAAAATGGGGCAAGATGCAATGGCAGTGGTTGATGCTGAACTCAGAGTTCGGGGGGTATCCGGATTGCGGGTGGTCGATGCTTCGATTATGCCGACTTTAATTGGTGGCAACACCAATGCCCCCACCATTATGATCGCGGAGAAAGCTTCGGATATGATTTTGGCATCTTATTTAAAAAAGTCCTTTAATCATAAATTAGAGACGGTTGATATGATTTAATCGTCAAAAAGTTTCAGGCTATTTTGATGGCCTGATTCTGATTTTAATGAATAAATAAAAGTTAGAGTGATTTTTCTAATTTTTATTTTTACAATAGAGTAGCGCGCTTCGTATATTATTTATATTTAAATTCAATGGATGGTCATTCCGCTGATTGATTCTCAATTTTAATATTCGTGTGAATCCTGTTCGAGATTGACTTGATTTCTGATGTTGGCTCATAAATGATAGGAAGCGACGTTGGCAGCAGTAGGTTGGTGTATGATTTCGAAGAATAACCTGAGTCAAAGGTTTCAGGCGGTGATGGATGAATTTTCGTCCAAAATGTCTGAAAACAAGCTGGCGGCGAAAGAGAAAATCGGCGACTTCATTGAATCCGGATTACCGCCGGTTCAGAGCGAGATGGTGATCGCGACGCTCAATGGGGCGATTGGCGATTATCTGGCACAACGCAACAGTCGTTTCTTGCAGCCGATGTTGCTGCGGGATCAGCATCAAACCCTGGTGCTGGAGTCGGGGCAACTGCAGCAACAACTGACGCGTTGTTCTGAGCGCATTGTCGTCTGTGTCCACGGATGGTGCATGAACGATGTGCAGTGGAAACGCAAAGAGCACGATCACGGCGAAAGCCTCAGCCGATATGGCTATACCCCGATTTATCTGCGTTACAACACGGGTCTGCATATCTCGGAAAATGGGGAGAATTTCGCACGGATGCTGGACGCGCTGGTGATGACTTGGCCATGCCAGGTGAAAGAGCTGGTGATCATTGGCCATAGTATGGGGGGACTCGTGACCCGCAGTGCCTGCTATTATGCCGAGCAACATCAACTGTCCTGGCTCTCGGTACTCAATACCTTTATTACCCTCGGCTCTCCCCACAACGGTGCGCCTTTGGCGAAGCTGGCCTGCTGGATCGACGACAGAATCGCCGACAGCCCTTATCTTAAAATGCTGACCCGGTTGTCGGAGATCCGCAGTAGCGGCACCAAAGACTTAAGTCAGGGATATATTCGTCACACGGACTGGCAACCGCAGGCAGAACTGGCGTTGCAGCATGAACGTCCTGCCTTACCGCAGGGCGTTGCTTGCTACGCCATTGCCTCATGTTTGGGGCAAAACCTGGATGATGAAAAAAATCTCCGCCTGGGGGACGGCCTGGTGCCGGTTTCGAGTGCCCTGGGCGCTGCCAGTGAGGGACAATCGGCACTCAATTATCCGCAGCCCCATCAGTGGGTGGTCGGTGGGATCAATCATATCGATTTGCTCACCCACCCGCATGTTGCCCATAAGGTCCATCAGTGGGTTCTGTTTAATACCGCCGATTAATATCAATTTGGGATCCGCGCTGTTTTATGCCTTCTGGACTTGCAGAAGGTTTTGCCCCGCCGCGGACTCTGCACCTTCACTTTCAGTTTGTTGACAGTTCCGTGAACTCTATATATGGCTATTGTTATATATAGTCTCTCATATATACTGGGTTCAGCTGTTTATCGACTGAGTCCTTCATGAAAAAGAAAATCTTGTTTCTTTGTACCGGCAACTCTGCCCGCTCTCAACTGGCGGAAGCGCTGATGCGCCATATGGCGGGTGAGCACTACCAGGTCATGAGTGCCGGCATGAAGCCGGAAACGGTGGATCCGCGGGTTTATCAGGTGTTGTCTGAGGCCGGGATCGATGCCGAGAATCTCCATAGCATGTCTGCACAGGCATTGCAGGATCAACATTTTGATGTGGTCATCACCTTGTGTGACAGAGCCAGTAACGAATGCGCGCTGTTTTCAGATTCTGACGCGTTGATTCATTGGGATTTTAAAGATCCGAAACCGCTCGAAGGACTGGCGCCGTTCCGGGAAACGCTGGAAGGATTGCGATCGCGGCTAGCCTTGTTTCTGATGCTCAATGGGGAAGCGCAGCAGGATGTGATTGGCCCGGTTGAGTTGTTTAAAATTATGAGTGATCCCCTCCGGCTACGGATTCTGATGCTGATCGAAGACGAACAGGCCCTGTCGGTCAGTGACTTGACCAAGGTGCTGGAAGTGAGTCAGCCGAAGGTCTCGCGGCATTTGGCACTGCTTCGTGACGGTGGCGTTCTGCAGGATCAGCGTGAAGGATTGTGGATTTTCTACCGGTTGGCCGAGAATTTGCCGACCTGGATCCGGCATACACTGGCCACGGTCAGAAACGGTAATCCGGGTATGATCAATACAGAAAAGCTGAAACTCTCAGCGCTGGCCGATCGGAAAAAACCAGGATACAGCCATAAAGATTCGACGCTGAATGCTTAGCGTTCGGCTTTCATTTATTACATTTCAAATGTCTACAGGAAAAACCATGTCGACTGTACACCCGTACTGGACCCTCCCGCTGGCAGGGAGTGGCCAATTAATTTTGACGCCTTGTCCCGGCACGAAAGAAACGCCGTTGAAAGCGGCCTTGCAGCAACTGAAAGATGCGGGTGCCACAGCGGTGCTGACCGCGCTTGAACCCGGTGATTTGGCCGATGATGGCCTGACGGCGCTGGCTCAGGCGTGTGAGTCGCTGGGGCTGAAATGGTTCCATTTGCCGATTGAAGATGATTGCGCTCCGGGCGATGCATTTGATGCCAATTGGCCGCAAGCCAATCGTGAAGCGCAGGCCATGTTATATCAGGGCGAATCATTGGCGATCCATTGTATGGGTGGCTCCGGTCGGACCGGGTTGATTGCGGCCCGGCTGATGCTGGCGCGTGGCGTGGCGCTGGATACCGCGATCGCGCAAATTCAGGCGCTTCGCCCCGGGGCATTTACTCGCCAGGCTCACCTCGACTATATCCGGCAGTTTGAATAAACCCGAAGTTCGAGCAACCTGAGGCCCCATTTAACCAGAACTCCACTAAAACAGCGTGATAAGTTGGCAACGCAAACCCCGTTTCGACGGGGTTTTTTTGTGGCCGGGAAGTGGTTTGTTCGTCCTTGGCCTTGCCGGGGATCATCTTGTTGTCAATCGGCCACGCTACACTGTAGCGGTGTGATTCCGGCGATTGACTTGGATGGATGGCCGCTGGTGAAACATCGGCTGAACAGGGTTTGATGAATTTTTTAAGAAAGGGCTAGCCAGACGTCCGGGACATGGCTAATATTCGCTAATCCATATATATGTTTTATCAAATATTTAAAGATATGCTTGCACAGAGGAAATGAAGCATGGCGATTAAAGTAGGTATCAATGGTTTTGGTCGTATCGGCCGTCTGGCGCTGCGTGCAGCTTATGACTGGGCGGACATTGAATTTGTACAAATTAACGATGTGGCCGGGAACGCACAGACTTTAGGGCACCTACTGGAGTTTGATTCTGTCCAGGGGCGCTGGCATCACGGAGTCACCGCAGAAGACAATGCCATTGTAATTGGCGAGCATCGGATTCGCTGTACTCAGGAGCGCGATATTGATGCAGTTGACTGGTCAGGGTGTGACGTGGTGCTGGAAGCAACCGGGGTACACCGTAAAACTGAGCTGCTGCAAAAATATCTGGATCAAGGCGTTAAACGTGTCGTCGTCTCTGCGCCGGTGAAGGAAGAAGGCGTGTTGAACGTTGTGGTGGGTGTGAACGATCATCTGTTTGATGCTGAAAAACATCGCATTGTGACGGCGGCATCCTGTACCACCAACTGTATTGCCCCGGTGGTGAAAGTGATCCACGAGAAACTGGGGATTGAGCAATCCTCATTCACCACTATTCACGATTTGACCAATACCCAAACCATTCTGGATGCGCCGCATAAAGATCTGCGACGTGCCCGTGCATGCGGCATGAGCCTGATCCCGACCACCACCGGCTCGGCAACGGCAATTGTCGAAATCTTCCCGGAGCTGAAGGGCAAAATTAACGGCCACGCAGTCCGTGTGCCGCTGGCGAACGCATCCCTGACCGACATCATTTTCGATGTTAGCCGTGATACCACGGCCGAAGAAGTCAATGCGCTGCTCAAAGAAGCCGCGGAAGGCGAATTGTCGGGGATCCTGGGTTTTGAAGCGCGTCCGCTGGTTTCCATTGACTACAAAGGCGATCAACGCTCGACGGTCGTTGATGCGCTCTCGACTATGGTGGTGAACGACCGCATGGTCAAAGTGTACGCCTGGTACGATAACGAGATGGGTTATGCAACCCGCACGTCCGAGCTGATCCGTAAAGTCGGCCTGGCGTAAACCGGCCTGAGCGACACCACTGTAAGGGCAGTATTGAGCAGGCCACAGGACACGGGAAACCCCGGTGCTGTTGGCCTGTTTTCCCGCCGCAGTGCGAGTGCTGCGCAACTGACAAGAGAATTCTGCATGTTTGCTGCTTTTTCTAACTTATCGAAAGACGTGCGCCAATATATGTTGGTGACCTTTAATTACTGGAATTTTACGGTCACGGATGGGGCGCTGCGCATGCTGGTGGTGCTGCATTTTCACCAGCTGGGCTACACACCACTGGAAATTGCATCGCTGTTTTTGTTTTATGAGTTTTTCGGTGTCGTCACGAATTTGATTGGCGGCTGGCTGGGCGCCAAACTGGGTCTGAACCGAACCATGAATGTCGGGCTCGGAATGCAGGTGCTTGCCTTGGCGATGCTGGCCGTGCCGTCGACCTATTTGACCGTGCCTTGGGTGATGCTGGCACAGGCATTATCGGGCATTGCCAAAGATCTAAATAAGATGAGCGCCAAGAGTGCCATCAAAACTCTGGTGCCGGACGAGCGTCAGGGTGCCTTGTATCAATGGATCGCGATTCTGACCGGCTCGAAAAATGCCCTCAAAGGCGCGGGTTTTTTTCTCGGTGGTTTACTGCTGACCACCATTGGCTTTAAAGGCGCAGTGCTGGCGATGGCCGGTGTACTGCTGGGCGTGCTGTGCCTGAGTCTGTTTGCTTTGGACAAGGATATGGGCAAGGCCAAGCAGAAGGTGAAGTTCAGTCATATCTTCTCGAAAAGCAGCAGCGTCAACATTCTTTCTGCCGCCCGGATGTTTCTGTTCGGCGCTCGGGATGTTTGGTTCGTGGTTGCGCTGCCGATTTACCTTGGGCAGGTTTTTGGCTGGGAGCATAGTGCCGTCGGCGGCTTTCTTGCCCTGTGGGTGATTGGATACGGCTTTGTTCAGGGCATCGCCCCGCGTATTACTGGGAAAACCAAAGGCGTGGTGCCGGATGGTAAAGCTGCAATGGGCTGGGCCGGAGTTTTGGCGCTCATTACGGCTGGCGTTGCCTTTGGGGTCCAGTCAGGCTGGCAGCCGGGGCTGACGATTGTCGGTGGCTTGCTGGTGTTCGGGGCCGTCTTTGCCGTCAACTCTTCCCTGCATTCCTACCTGATCGTCAGCTATGCCAAAGATGACGGCGTATCTCTGGATGTCGGTTTCTACTACATGGCCAATGCGATGGGTCGCCTGATCGGAACCGTCCTTTCCGGTTGGCTGTATCAGGTGGCAGGATTGGCGACATGCCTGTGGGTTTCATTTGCATTTCTTGCCGTGACCACGGTGATTTCCCTCTGGCTACCGGCACACCCGAAACCACAAGTGGCGAATTAACCACAGACAGCAGCCAGATTGGCTGCTGTCACTTTTCCTGTCGTTATTCTATGCTCTAAAAGCATGATTCTCCTTGTAGTAACAGACAGATGGCAAAATTTCGGGATATAGTGATACATATCAATATTTTGAAACTTTGATCTTCCTCCCATTAGACGCTCACTTTAATAAACCAGTTTCATCATGTAGAGTCTCACTCCGTTTTGCCTTTGATAACCCGCGGACATAACCGGGTTACTGACCAAGTCTGACTATTGCTAAGCGAGTGATGAATACCACGATTGAAAATGCGCTCAAGCGCTTACATGGGAATCAACTGTTTGATGAAGCCACGCATCTGCTGTATGAGTTCTTATCACCGAAGCACTGTTTTATTGGCTGTTTTGATGAGACAAGGCACTATGCCAGCACCTTGTCCTACCGGATCCAGGGTGAGCTGAGTGATCCGTTTACCTATCCACTGACAGGGACACCATGTCAGCTGGTCCAGCATGGCAGTCAGGCTTGCAGCTATCCGGCGAATATCAAGGCGCTGTTTCCGAACGATATCGCGCTCCAGAGCATGAATGTCGAGGGTTACCTCGGGATCCCCGTCTTTACCGACAGCGACGAGGCCGTTGGCATCATTGTCTGCCTGTTTGATCGACCGTACCAACACACGGAGGCCGCACAGCAGTGGTGCCAGGATTTGAGCTACCTGCTCGGGGTCGAACTGAAATACACCCAGCTGTTGTCCAAACAGGAAAAATTGTTGTGGGAGCTCGAAGAGGGCCAACGGGTGGCGAAGGTCGGTAGTTGGTTCTGGGATCTGACCGCGGACACTATTTCCTGGAGCCGGGAAATCTACCGGATCTACGGGATTGAAGATACCGGCCTTACGCCTTCGATTGATTTGCTCTCAGAATTCATCCATCCCGAAGATCGGGAATGGGTGCTGAGTTCATTGCATGATTCGATTGAATCCGATTCAGTCAGTTATAACCTGGTCCACCGGGCGCAACTGGCCGATGGCTCGATCAAATATTTGCGCAAGCGTGCAGATGTGATCCGGGATAAACAGGGCAAGCCGCTGCTGATGCGGGGGACGGTGCATGATGTGACTGATGTGTACCAGATCTCGGCGAAGCTGACCAAAACATCACACAAACTCAATACCACCTTTAACTCGGTTGAAGAGGGGATTTGGGAATATGATCTGATCAGCGAGGAGTTTTTCACCTCGCCGAAATTCTGGAATATTCTCGGCCGGGACAAACCGCAAGACGGCAGTGATTTTGCAGAGTGGATTGAATGCATTCATCCGGAAGATCGCGCCGAAGGACTGAGTTTTTTCCAGCGCTTTATTCAGCAGAATTTTACCAGCGTGTTCCAGTTTGAGTTTCGACTCAGCGAGAAACGCTTTCCGGAGCTGATCGAAGGTAACGAGCGCTGGCTGAAGCTCAAAGGAAGTGTCATTGCAAAAAATGACAAAGGTGAGCCGACCCGCATTGCCGGGATTCAGCGCGACATCACCAACACCGTTGAAGCGCGTCGCCAGTTGAACCGCGCCCAGGTGGTGTTTGACAATACCTCCGAATGTATCCTGATCACTGATCGCCATAACAAGATTATCTCGGTGAACCGGGCGTTCGAACAAACGACGGGCTACCGGGAAAAAGAGCTGCTGGGCCAGACGCCGAGTGTGCTTTCCTCAGGCCTGCATGAGAAAGAATACTATCAGGATCTCTGGTACAGCCTGACGACAATGGGGCACTGGAAAGGCGAGGTCTGGAACAAACGCAAGAACGGTGAGATCTATCCGGAAGAGATGTCGATCAATGTGATCCGGGACAGCAACGATGAAGTCATTAACTATGTCGCCGTGTTCCGCGACATTAGCCATTGGAAGAAAGCAGAAGAGCAGCTGACCTTCTTCGCGTACTGCGATCCGCTCACCGGGTTAGTCAACCGCCGGAGCTTTGTGCACCGGGTTGAGAAAAAAATTAATTCGGTGAGCAAGAAAAGCCAGGTCTTTTCCCTGTTGTTCATCGATATGGATGACTTTAAGTCGATTAACGATCTGTACGGCCATGATTTCGGGGACCGGGTGCTGACCCATATTGCCGAGCGGCTGAAGGAGCAGTTTACGGAGAACGATAACATTTGCCGCTATGGCGGCGATGAGTTCTGTGTGTTGCTGCCCGACAGCGGGGCGAACGAAGCAAAAGACATCGCCCATGAGGTAGTTGCAACAATTTCCAAGCCGCTGCTGATTGATGGCATCACGATTAATACCACGGTGAGTATCGGGGTGTCGACCTACCCGGATAGCGGCACGACGCATCATGCGTTGCTCAAGAATGCCGACTATGCCATGTATAACATGAAAGGCCGGGGGCGTAACGGTGTTTGCGAGTATGACGGCGATCTTCAGTCTGAGTATTTGCAGAAACTCCGGCTGCGGGATCGGTTGAAAAATGCCATCGCTGATGAAGCTCTGACGGTCTATTATCAGCCGATTGTGGATGCTCAGAGCGGTAATATTTCGAAGTTCGAAGCCCTGGTGCGCTGGTTTGATGGTGTGGAAGGCTTTGTCTCCCCGGCGGTGTTTATCCCGCTGGCGGAAAAATACGGCTTGATTAAACAGCTGGGCTCTTTTGTGCTGCATAAAGCTTGTCGCGATTTGAAAACGCTCCACGACGCCGGATTTGACACGGTGAGCTTCTCGGTCAATCGCTCGGTGAAAGAGTTTATCAACAACGCGGAAGAAGAGCAGGTGTGGGAGGTGATCCAGCACTATGGCCTGCCGGATAACGCGATCATTATTGAAATCACGGAATCGATCGCGTCCAAAGAGAGCAGCGATATTCAGTGTCTGCTGAACCATTTTAAGCAACGGGATATCAAAGTAGCGATGGATGACTTCGGTACCGGGTACTCGTCGCTTAGCGCGGTGGTTGAGCTCCGGCCGGATATCATCAAAATCGACCGCGAGTTTATCAAAGACATCGAGCAAAGCAGTGATAGCCAAACTCTTGTGTCGTTGATCATAGATCTCAGCAAAAAGCTCGGGATCCAGGTGGTGGCCGAAGGCGTTGAAACCCAAGAGCAACTGGCGTTATTGCAGGACATGAGCTGCCAGTATGTTCAGGGATTCTATTTTAGTCAGGCGGTGCCGTTTGAACGTTGCTTCACATTGCTGCAACAGCAATGAGGGCGAGATTTTGTTACACTGCGTCTGCGAAACTGATGAGCAGGTTAAATTATGCAAAATGATGAAATCATGAACGGTGACATGCTGGTTGAAACGATCGAAAACCAGTTGGCCGACGGGAACCCGATCAAAGTGAAAGAAACGCTGATGCGTTTGATGATGACCGGCACCCCGAGGGAAGAAGCCATTGAAATGATGGCATGTGCCCTGTCTGTTGAAGTGTATGATGTTGCCAAAAATGACGGTAGCTTTAACCTCAAGCGTTATTCTGAAAATCTTAACGCCCTCCCGGATATGCCTTGGGAGTTTGAGGACTAACATGCCTTAACCCAAAAAGCCGCGAAAGCGGCTTTTTTTGTCTCTGAATTTCGCCATTCAAACGGTGTTTATTTTATTTGTTCCTATTTAAAATCAGTGTCTTAAATACTAATTCCGATATCAGATCCCCGTCGGTAACCGCGTGTTACGATGATGCCTGTTCGGTATTTAATCGCAATTTCCCCCGGAAAAGTGACTTACGGGTGACATTGAACCGGCGTTTGGCTCGCTGGGCGAAGGTGAATGGGAATGTTGATTTTGTGTGATGAAATGTAATAGCCCTGATTCGCAGCAATATCGCGCATTGAACCTGAAATCATGCTGCAGAAGTAAGAAATTCTGTATTTTATCCTGTTGGAATTGTGTTTTTTTGGCCTCGCAGTCGGTATTTGGCACTTTCTCCATAGAGATTATTTCTATATATGCTGCTCACGGCAGGGATTATCACTAGATAAGCAACAAATGATGGTCAGGTGGTCTAATTTGTGCTCGAAAATCCAATTTTTGTTGTGTGAGCTAGGTCAAAAACAGTTTATTGTGCCAGTTTAGAAGAAAATACTAGATGGATTTGTTGGAACTAGGTTAAAAAACGGTGACACATTCCGGTCTTTTTTCATTATTGTGTACATAACTTTTAAACGAGTCAGCAAGGATATAATAATGATTATCGGTGTACCTAAAGAGATTAAAGTTCATGAATACCGTGTAGGTATGGTTCCTGCTTCTGTAAGCGAAGCTGTGGCACATGGACATACTGTGTATGTTGAAACACAAGCGGGTACAGGTATCGGCTTCAGCGATCAGGACTACATTGATGCCGGTGCTCAAATTCTGCCAACAGCAGAAGCGGTTTTTGCCGAATCAGAAATGATTGTCAAAGTTAAGGAGCCGCAAGCTGTTGAGCGTGCGATGCTTCGTGAAGGTCAAATCCTGTTTACTTACCTGCACCTGGCCCCGGACCCAGAGCAGACTAAAGACTTGGTCAACAGCAAAGCTGTTTGTATCGCTTACGAAACAGTAACTGACGATAACGGCCGTCTGCCTCTGCTGGCGCCAATGTCTGAAGTCGCGGGCCGTATGTCTATCCAGGCTGGTGCTTTTGCACTGGAGAAATCCAAAGGCGGTCGCGGCATGCTGCTTGCTGGTGTTCCAGGTGTTGAGCCTGCGAAAGTTGTTATTATCGGTGGTGGTGTCGTTGGTGCTAACGCTGCACAAATGGCCGTTGGTATGCGTGCAGATGTTGTCGTTCTGGACCGTAGCATTGATGCGCTGCGCAAGCTGGACGCTCAGTTCGAAGGTAAAGTGAAGTGCGTTTACTCAACGAAAGATGCGATTGAGAAACACGTTCTGGAAGCTGACTTGGTCATTGGTGGTGTTCTGGTTCCTGGTGCCTCTGCACCGAAACTGGTGACTGCTGAGATGGTCAAGAAAATGAAACCAGGCGCGGCCATTGTTGACGTTGCAATCGACCAGGGCGGTTGTGTTGAAACTTCTCATGCGACCACGCACAGCGACCCAACTTACATTGTTGACGATGTTGTTCACTACTGTGTTGCGAACATGCCTGGCGCGGTTGCCCGTACCTCAACGTTTGCGCTGAACAACGTAACGCTGCCATACATCCTGAAGCTGGCAAACAAAGGTTACAAAGCTGCACTGCAAGAAGACAAGCACCTGATGAACGGCCTGAACGTTTACCGTGGCCAAATCACTTGTGACGAAGTTGCAGAAGCACTGAACCTGCCATTCGTTTCAGCTGAAGAAGCACTGGCATAATTGCCATTTAGGTTAGTGTCGGAAAATCCCTGCCTTCGCGCAGGGATTTTTTTTGACTGTAAATCTGGCCGTGAGCTCCCTACGAACCTTGCTCGATCCCAGAGCTCAGACTCTAAGAAACAAGAGTGGTGATGGTCGTTGGGGTGAGCAAATCCGGGCTGACAAAGGTTTCATAGACAGATGTTTGGCTCGATTTAAATTGAAGAACTGCGAGGTAAAGGGATTCAAGGCAAAGAAATGCACGGAAAAGAAACGTGCAGTAAATCGATAATGGTAAATAACTGTTGACCCAAAGATGTCTGCTCGTTAGATATGCAGATAAAGGCATTGCATCAGAGAATAATGAAAATGAATGTCTTGCAGTGATGCAGAAAGTTGACTGCCCGCCATGGAGTCGTGGATTATTACTATCATCGGTTGATGACTAAAAGTGCAGGTCATGAAATATCTTTGCTTATTCAATGACATTCGTGGGTCGAAACCATTTATGGACTTAATGACATTTACTGTCAGCGGGATGATGATTGGAATAAAGTGAATGACTCGGGTGAGTGCTATTTTGGATATAACTGCCTAGAAATGAATTCACCAAATAAGTGGCTCAATTGAAAGTCAGTCTGAATTAAATTAATAAAAAAGGTATGACATATGCGTCATACCTTTGCCGTGAAGCGAGTGAGATGAATCGTTGTTGGTCTTATTCAATTATGTGAATGACCGGATGACTCAGGCGTGTGCGTAAATGACACTGCCGCCTTTAATGGTATCAATAATCTGGCGCGATAATCCGCTCGGTAGTGCAGGGCAACCCCAGCTCCGTCCCAGATAGCCATGGCGTTTGACGAAAGACTCTGTGGCGTAGTTGGCGCCGTGGATCACAATGTAACGACGTCGGGCATTGTCGTTGATACCGCGGGTCATGCCGTCTAGTTTCAGGGAGTAGCCGTTGCCGCCGTAGTAGGTTGTGTCGGTCAGAAAGGTACCCAGCGAGGTTTGCCGGGAATTGACCCGATTAGAGAAGCGGGTTGCTTTGCGTCCGCCGCTGTTCACACCATGGGAGACATAAGTGCGATAGATCAGCTTGTTCCGATTGAGATCAATGACGAAAAAGCGTTTTTCTGTGGATGGCTTACTGTAGTCAATGATGGTCAGAATTTGCTTTTTTCTGCCCGGCGTCTGGTAATACGCGTTATACCCTTCTTTAAATACTTGATAATCAACCACACCTTTTAGTTTCGCTTCCTGATAGACATGGTTGATGATCGATTCCGGCGTTTTTTGATTGCTGTATGTATTGCCGTGAGTCTTACTTGCAAAACTTGTGATCGGCAGAAATAAAAAAATCAGAACGAACAGGTTAATCGCTTTTTTCATGGTCCTTGTTAAACACTCTATTGTTCGACTTATGGTTAATATGGCGAGACTTTACCATAAAATTGGTACAAGTTTAGTCCGGCGTGTTGTACCCGAAGAGGAAGGTGGGCGCAAAAAAGTCCTGTTAATTTGAGGAATGAAATTGGAAAATGGCCAATTTACATTTGGTTAGAACATGAATATTTTATTATCGACAGCCCCGGTGCCAGAAGAATCCTAAGCGCTGGAAATATGAAATGCTCATTAATAATATTTTTATAAATACTTGTTTATAGGATGCAAATATCGATGACGGATTTGTTAATTATGAATTATTGGCCATCGAACTGTTTGTGCATTTTTTGAGCGCAATCTCGCATTTTTCCTGGTGATAAAACCGTCAAAAAGCTGATGTTTTGTTTGACTTCGGGTGATGTAATTTTGACTATTTTGTGAGCTACTGTTTCGGTGATACTGGCGGGGGGATAAAAGCGCGGGGCATAGACCCCGCGCTGGTAGATGACGTGTGACGGTTTTATAAGGTACAGACTTCTTTCCAGGTGTTGTCACTGCCCGGAATTGAGTTGGACCACCAAATGGCTTCGTAGATCACGCCGTTATAGATGATCTTATCTCCTTGGTTGGCATGGCTCGGGTTTCCGGCCCAATCGGTCTGCGGCCAGTTCGGGTAGGTGTTGATCCCTGTGGTAACACATTCGCCCGGTGTACCACCTCCGTTACCGGTGCTGATATCACCCAGCGGCAGGTCCGGTTGCTCGAACTTGAATGCATAGTTTTTACCATTCACATTGACGCTGTAGTTTGCCGGTCCGGAAATCGGCAGATAATAAACCATATCCAGCTCGTAGGTTCCGCCGGCCGGCAGGCTCTTCCAGGTTGGTAAGGTAAAGGCAACCCGGTGCATCGGGCCATCCAGCCCGCCAATGTTGTTCGCGCGGGTATGGCCAGAGGCAATCACCTTGAGACCACCACCCGACTGATCTTTGGCGTTATCGGGGGCAGAAACCGGAATATCAAACTGGAATTCCGTACCGCCCGGCAGCGCTTGACCGGTATTGTTGGTAAAGGTGATCTTCGGATTAATCGGGTAGTTCTGATCGCCAACCTTGAAACCGCTGATGGCAATGGTGATATCCAGTGCTTCGGTCGGGATGGCACCAGTCGCAACGCTATTACCGTAAGGCGTCGCAGCCTTGAACTTGTTATAGATGGCTTGGGTCATGGTGTTCCCCATGTGGTATTCACCATTGCCGGTCTTACAAGCATTTTCGGTCAAATCCACCGCGCCTCGGTTGCCGTTGGCATCTAGGGTATAGCAGTTGTAGTCCCCGGCCAGCTCCCAGAACATAATCCCACCAATCCCTTTGTCGATGACATAGTCAGCTTTGACATTGATCGACTGCTCATCTTCGGTGGACAGGAAGACTTTCTTCTCCGCGTTCCACAGCCAAGGGGCGACTGCGACGCTGTCATAGTGACGGGTGTAGGTGCCGACCAGCGGATCGGTGTTCGGGTTCAGACCGTACGCGGCAGTGTAAGAGCCGTAAACCCCCTGAGCCAGGTTCAGGGCGTGCCACATAGGGTTCGAGCCTGCCCCCATTTCATCACCGGCAGCATTTTGGTCATGCCAGAGGTTATCCAGTCCCATGGCACCGTGGCCGCAGTTATTTTTCTCGCCTTCGCCGGTACCCGGCGCACACTGGGTTTGATCCGGTAGGGCCGCGCGTCCCCAGAGACCATTTTCACCCCCGGTGACCCCTTGCCAACCCCGGGTGTAATAAGGCACGCCAATATTGATCCGGCCGGCCGGCATGGAGCCGCGGAAGTAATGGTAGGCCCAGTCTGTGTTGAGGTAACCGATGCCGCCGTACGCGGCGGTGTTGTACACGTTCCACATGGCCAATTCGGAATCTTTTCCGGTATCGTACAGCGCAGCATTGTGCCCGACATGATCGTTCCAGGCACCATGGAGGTCATACGACATGATGTTGACGTAATCCAGATACTGGGTAACCGCCATGGTTTCCATACCGCGTAGCAGGTAGCCGGAGGACGGCGCGGCAATCGTGAGCATGTAGTGTGTGCCGTCGGCGGCACTGGCGCGGTCGAGCTTCTCGCGCAGCACGCGCATGAGCTCATGATAGGATTTCATCAGGTGCGGGCGGCGAGGCTCTGCGAACGCAACATCATCCGGATTCCCGGCACCGGACATGCTGGTTGGATATTCATAGTCGATATCCAGACCGTCAAATTTGTATTGGCGCATCATGGCGACGGCGGAATCGGCAAAGGTCTCGATACCGGCGTGGTTGATGCTGCCGTCGGCGTTCGTGGTCATGGTGTAGAAACCGCCGTCCGCGACGCGTTGGCCATCGGCACCGAAGTGGCCGCCGGTTTCAGCCCAGCCCCCGATCGAGATCAGCGTTTTGACTCCGTGTTTGGCTTTGGCGGTGGCAAGTGCCCCGAAATGACCTTTGAAGCCCAAGGCCGTATCGATTTCAACGCCATCCCATGTCAGGCCGACAGCCGGGTTGGTCGGATCGTTGACATTGCCGATATTGACCTTGCCGTCAGAGCCGATGCTGACGAAAGCATAGTTAATATGGGTCAGCTGCTCCCAGGGGATGTCGTTGACCAGATAGGAGGTTTGCGGATCGTTGCCCGCACGCCAGCTGGTGAAGTAACCAATGACTCGGCGAGGGTGATCTGCGCCCATCTGTTCACGGCCTTCGGCATCGTAGACCGTACAGTATGGAACATTCACCCCTTCGGTCTGGTAGAGGCCGTCAGGGCGGCAGTTGTTGGCGGCGGCGCCGGTAACGGTGAGTTGCACTGCGGCAGAGTCTGTGGTGGCACCCAGGTTATCGGTCGCACGGGCAACAATGGCCAGGGCACCCGGCTGCGTGGCGGTATAGCTCAGGGTGTATGGAGCGGACGCCACGGTGCCGATCAGGTTTCCGGCGACAAAGAAATCGACTTTATCGACGCTGCCGTCGCTGTCGGCTGCCTGGGCCGTCAGGGTGACGGCAGCACCCACTTCAACCGTTGCTACGGATAGTGCTACATCCACGGTTGGGGCGGCATTACCGGTATCCGGCTGCTGTACGGTCACGGCCACTGTGGATTTAGAAACCGCCCCGAGATTGTCAAACGCCTTGGCGGTAATGGTATGGCTGCCGGCGGTTGCGGTCCAAGTGGTGGTGTAGGGTGCATTTTGGACCGTCGCGAGCAGGGTTTGGCCGAGGTAAAACTCAACCTTGGCAATAGTCCCGTCGCTGTCACTGGCATCGGCGGCAATCGTGACTTGATTGCCTGCGGTGAGCGGGCCGCCGGTAGGGGAGGTCAGTGACACCGTCGGGGCAACGTTTCCGGTCGGTGCACAGTCATCAATGAAACGCCACTCCTGACTCGGCCCTGAGTGGGTTGCCGGATTGCTGCCTTGGTTCCACCATTTGGCCTCGTAAACTTTATTTCCTTCCTGAACCTGCGCCCCACCGGAGTAGGCCGCCCCGCTGTTCCACGCTTCGATCGATGTACAGTCCATTGCTGCCTGGGCATTGAAGGCCAGCAGGCACGAAACGGCAAGGGCGCTGAGCCTGAAACTGGTCTTCAGGATAGCTCCCTGTTTTGAGTGAGTCATTGTTTCATCCTTAAGTCATTGTTTATTATTGGTCAAAATATCAATTACGGCATATTATTGCTTTATGTTTGCCGTGAAAGAACTATAGGAAACTTGCCAAAATTGAAGCGACTTGTTGTGATGATTTACACGATGACTCGCAAAAACAGGTGATTGTTTAATCTGTTTTTGTGCTTAATTTGCCCAAGAAATCAAATTAAGGGAAAGAAAGAGGTCTGATCTGCAAGACAAAGAGCAGCCGGCTCCGGGAATTGACCTGAAAGAGCAGGCTGCTGATCGAGCGGACGTTATTGAGCTGGTGCTTGTTGGTTAATCTGGGCTCTGAAGCGCTCGCGGGTGGCTGCATCGGCTTGTTCGTACCAGTAGAACAGCATGTTCTCTGCCACATTCTGACCCTTCGCAGGCGTTGCCGCACTCGCGGTTGTTGGTGCCGCAACCAGTTGCGGCGTTGGTGTGACGGCCAGTGATGCCAGAGCGGCCGGGGCATTGGTCAGGTTATAGGCCTGGATCTCTTTTTCGTAATCGCGGCCAAATTGCATCCCGTGCTTAATTAGCTTGTCCTGGGCAAATGAAACCGACTGAGCCTGAGGATCGGTGAGGTTGAGGGTTGGGCTCTTATCGAAGCGGCGAACTTCCTGGGCAGTCCGGAGCTTCGGCAATTCCAGTTGGTAGGTCGTATCCTGACCGGAAAATTTGATGATGATGACTTCGGATTTATAGAGCTTGTATTCCCCGTTTGCACGGTAGTTATCCTGATAGCGGAAAGCAATCTGGTGTTCACCGTTTTGCAGAGTGAGCGTCTCATTGCCCGTTGCTTTCTTGCCGTTGACCAATACCAGTTCGCTGCTGTAAGGCAGTTCGACTTTAACCTCCGCGAGGGCGGCAGTGCTAAGGCCACAGGCCGCAAGCGCAAGTAGGGCTGTATGAAGTTTCATGTCTGTTCCTTGATAATTCTAATATTCCGGCAGTGTCGCGCTAAGGCGCTGAATATAACCTGAATAGGCTGGTCTGTGCGACAGAGAATAATGTATAACTATGAAGATGTTAAATGGAGAGTACACTTTATATGGATATGACGCTGCTTCAGGTGCTGCTGTTGCTGGGCACGGGTTTTTTGGCCGGAATAATTAATACGTTGGCCGGAGGCGGCTCGAACCTGACGCTTCCGGCGCTGATGGTGATGGGGATGCCGGCAGAAGTGGCCAATGCCACCAATCGGGTGGGCGTGCTGATCCAGGGTATTACTGCGGTGTCGGGTTTTCGTCAGCACGGAAAACTGGAGACCGATGACACCGTACCGATCCTGATCCCGACCGTGATTGGTGGTTTGCTCGGCGCTGCTGGGGCAGCTTACGCGCCTTCGGCCTGGGTGAAACCGCTGCTGCTGGGGACCATGCTGACGATGGCGCTGGTTATTTTACTGCGTCCTTCGATTGTTGCGCCAGAGCCCGGTACGCCGACGCGGAAAGTCCGGCAAACACCGAGTGCCTGGCTCGGACTTGGGCTGGCCGGCTTCTATGGCGGCTTTGTTCAGGCCGGGGTTGGCTTCGTGTTACTGGCGGCACTGGCCGGGACGCTGCGCTACGATTTGGTGCGGGCCAACGCACTCAAAATGTTTTGTACCGTGGTGTTTACTCTGGTCGCGCTGGTGTTGTTTATAGTTGAAGATCTGGTGCTGTGGGGGCCGGGACTCGTTCTGGCTTTCGGTACCATGTTTGGCGCGCACCTGGCGGTAAAAATGGCCATTAAGGCCAAACCGGAAACCCTGAAATGGTTTTTGTTTGTGATGACGCTGTGCGGGTGTATTGCTGCAATGCTTACGGACTAACGCGACTTGCGCTAAGGCGGTGCATCAGAATCAAGCTGGCGTCCGAGGCATTGATTGCGGGTGCCTGGGGAAGTTCAGGTTATCCGGCCGAACAGGTGCCGGCCGGATAATGCCCGATTATTTCACGTAGCAGGCGAAGCCTTTGAGGTAAAACCCTTCCGGATACGCACTATCAAGCGGGTGATCCGCCGCCTGACTGAATCGTTCGATGAACTGCACTTCACGCTGGGCATCCAGTGCCGCATCGGCAATGATCTTCTGGAACAGCTGGTTGTCCATCAATCCGGAGCATGAGTAAGTCAGCAGCGTACCGCCCGGCTTCAGGATTTGCATCGCCAGCATGTTGATGTCTTTGTAGCCGCGACACGCGCCGGTCAGCTGTGACTTGGATTCGGCAAATTTCGGCGGATCCATGATCACCACATCAAACAGCTCCCCACGGTCGCGATATTCGCGCAGCAGCTTGAACACATCAGCATTGAGGAATTCGGCATTCTCAAACGGCAGTGCGTTGATTTCGGCATTGTGTCGTGCGGTATCGAGCGCCGGCTGCGATACATCAACATTGACCACCTGGCTGGCACCGCCTTTGAGGGCGTACAGGCCAAAGCCACCGGTGTAGCAGAAACAGTTCAGGACACGTTTGCCGTTGACATATTTCACTGCGCCCTGGCGGCTGTCACGCTGGTCGAGATAGAAGCCAGTCTTATGGCCGCCGACGATATCGACGTTGATTTTGACGCCGTTCTCTTCAATGGTGACGAATTTCGGCGGTGTTTCACCGGACAGGACACCGGTGCGCTGCTTCAGGCCTTCTTTTTTCCGCACCGAGACGTCTGAACGTTCGTACACGCTACACTCGGGGTAGCAGCGATTCAGCGCTTCAACCAATGCGTCTTTTTGCGCTTCGGCACCGGCACTGAGCAGCTGGCAGACCAGGAAATTCTGGTAGCGATCGATGGTGATCCCCGGCAAACCGTCAGATTCGGCTGCAATCAGGCGATAACCGGTCAGGCCGTCGCGCTCAGCCAGGATGTCGCGCAGGCCCTGGGCTGCGTTGAGTCGGTTGACAAAGAAATCGACGTCAATGGATTCATCTCGTTCAAAGGTCCATACCCGCACTCGGATCTGAGATTGCGGTGAGTAGGCGCCCCGTGCCAGCCATTCCCCTTTGTGGTCGTAAATCTCAACGGTTTCACCCAGCGAAGGTTGACCTTCGACCCGTTGAATACCGCGAGAAAAAACCCAAGGATGGCGGCGGCGCAGTGATTTTTCCCGGCCTTTGACCAGATAGATTGAAGCTGTCATGACATGCCCAAATATGGAATTCAGAATGGTCGCGTATTATGTTGTCAGGGCTGCGGAAAAGCAAATTTATCTGGTGACGGAAACCGTCGGGAAGTGAAGAGAAAGCAGGGCGTATCCCCGATACGCCCGCTCAGGCCGGAAGGCCGATTCTGATTAGGCTTTGAGCCCGCTCATCAAAGATTCCAGAACTTCGGCCTGCTGGTTCAGGCGCTCAATGTCATTGGCCGATTCGGTGATAGCCAGGCAGATTTGATTCGACTGTGAGCGAACCTGCTCAACATTGTTGGCAATGTTGTCTGCCACGGCACCTTGCTGCTCTGCCGCGGCTGCGATTTCCGTGCTGCGATCAGAAATATGCTGATTGCGCTCGGTGATCTGGGTGATGTCGCTATCCACCCCGTTCATCAATTGTTCGCTGCTGCCGGCATTGTCGACCGTACTCTTCATCACGTGCATTAACTGTCGGCTGTTTTGCTGCAGGGACTCGATCATCTGCTGGATCTCAACGGTGGCTTTTTGCGTCCGGCCGGCCAGGGTGCGAACTTCGTCGGCAACGACTGCAAAACCACGGCCCTGCTCGCCAGCCCGGGCGGCCTCGATGGCGGCATTCAGCGCCAGCAGGTTGGTTTGCTCCGATATCCCGTTAATCGTGGTAACCACGTCATCGATTTTCGCGGCATTGCTATCCAGCGCTGCAACGGCATCGGCGGCCTGGGCAATTTCCGCACTCAGTACAGCGATGGCGGTGCGGGTTTGGTCAACCTGGGCTCGTCCTTGCTCGGACACTTGTTGGGCCTCGCGTGTCTGCTCCGATGTTTCATGGGCATGGGTGGCAACTTCCCGAATGGACGTGGCCATTTCTTCAGTTGCACTGGCCAGGGAATCCAGGTGCTGTTGTTGCTCGGAAGAGAGGGATTCACTCTGGTGGCTGCGCTGGCGCAAACTACTGCTGATTTGCTGCATCAGGGCAATGGCTTCCTGAGTCGCCTTGACCAGCTGTTGTTCACGCTCACTGACGCTGTCGATGGTAATGGCGAGCAGACTGAACTCATCCCGGACCTTGAAGAAGTTCAAACGGTTGGTTAAATCACCGTCCGCCAGCGCCTGGAGCGCTTTGTGGGTGGTGAACATCGCGCCGCCGATAAAGGTCATGATGTAGTACACCGCCGCCAGGACAAACAACAGGATCACCCCGATAGTACTGATCTCCACCGGAGTCAGAAAGCCCAGCACACCACTGTTTTCCACGGCCATGATGCTGTAGCGCATACCGGGGACTGTTGCGGAGAGTTTGCCACTACCGACCTGAAAACCCGACGGCGCAATCATTCGGGCCGCGTCCGCTTGCGCAACCTGGTATTCAGCCAGCAGATTGGCTGTGGCTGACAGTTGATGAGTTGTAAATTCAAGGCGTTGCTCATCGGCCGCATCGACTAAAATGGCACTAATACTCAAAACTGCGAGGAGGGGCAACATAAAGAGTAAATAGAACTTTTCCTGAATTGTGATATGAATGAGATACTTATCGATCCATCGAAAGGCAACTTCTTTCATGAGGGTATCCTGTGAGATCCGCGGAGATGCGGCTTTACTGATAAATTACTCTGTATTATCGGTTTTTATTGTGAAATCTTGAGGTGATATATGTCACAAATTTGTGTAAAGGTCATGATTAAAGGAATGGTTCAAGGGGTGGGGTTTCGATTTCATACGGCCCACGAAGGGCTGAAGTTTGGGTTAGCCGGGTACGCGAAAAATCTGCCGGATGGCAGTGTCGAAGTGCTGGCTTGCGGTGAAGAAGCGCAGGTCAAACAGCTGGTGCAATGGTTGCAGCAAGGTCCGAGAGCTTCCCGGGTAGATAAGGTGGAGACCGAGGCATTGGCTTGGCGCCATGTCGATGGCTTTGAAATTATGTAACGGCCCGGGAGCAATCGCCGCCGGGCCAGAGATGGCACGTACCTGTGAGGGGCTGCCGGTTAGATACATTTCACCGGTTTTGGGAGCCCGGCTAGTTTGGTGGCTTGTTTCGCCGGCCCTTTCGGGAACAGCTTATACAGGTAACGGGAGTTCCCTTTCTCTTCCCCGTACTTTTTCGCCATCGCTTTAACCAACATCCGGATCGCCGGTGAGGTTTTAAACTCCAGATAAAAATCACGCACAAAATGCACGACTTCCCAGTGTGCTTCACTCAGCGTGATCCCTTCTTCATCGGCCAGCAACGGAACCAGGGCTTCAGACCAGTCGTCCACGTTTTTCAGATAGCCCTGGGCATCGGTTTCGATATGTTTGCCTTCAAATTCAAGCATGATAAGCCTCGATCGGTTGAACGGGGCAAGCATAGTGATTCAGTGGGCTGGCTGCAAGTAAAAGTGTGAGCGGGACGCGGTGGATGGTGAGGGATGCGGCAATAAAAAAGCGCCCCTAGAGGCGCTTTGATGAGAGGGCCGTGAGGCCGTCTTGATGATGATTAGTCATCGCTGCCCATGATGCCCAGGATTTGCAGCAGGCTCAGGAACAGGTTGTAGATTGAGACGTACAACGTCACGGTGGCAGAAATGTAGTTGGTTTCACCGCCACGAACAATGCTCTGTGTGGTCAGCAGGATGGCAGCTGATGAGAACAGCACGAACATACCGCTAATCGCCAGCGACAGCATTGGCATTTGCAGGAAGATATTGGCAACCATCGCGACCAGAATCGCAACGAAGCCTGCCATCAACATTCCGCCCAGGAAGGACAGGTCACGCTTGGTGGTCAGGGCATAAGCAGAACATGCCATGAAGGTCAGGGCTGTGCCGCCCAGTGCCGGAACGATGGCATGACCCATGCCTGCACCGATATACATATTCAGGATCGGGCCTAGGGTGTAACCCATAAAGCCAGTCAGGGCGAAGGTAAACACCAGGCCCAGACTACTGTCACGGTTCTTCTCTGTCAGGAACATCAGACCGTAGAAGCCAACCAGCGTCAGGATCAGGCCCGGATGCGGCAGGTTCATGGCCATGGCTGCGCCGGCAATCACGGCAGACCAGACCAGCGTCAGTGAAAGCAGGAAATAAGTGTTACGAAGTACTTTGTTGGTTGACAGTACGCTTTCGTATGTTGCACTACGATTGACAATACGATCGTTCATAAATAGTCCCCTCAGGGTTCGTGATAGTTTAGCTGTTAAGACATATATTGGGGTATTCACTTATAAATGCAAGTCAGCAAAGTCTGATGAACCACTGACAACCCACCTAATGCCTCCGGTAAAGTGCTCCTTCCGATAATACTTAACAATTCATCAGCTTTGCTGTCAAAGTTGTAAATTTATGTTTCAGGCACCGGGAAGTCGTGTCAGAAATTTGTCTCGTCAGGCAAGTGAGCAGGCATTCAGGCTGGCGGGATCATTGGGCTTAGTGTCGATGTTATGGTGTGACAGTCGCGCCGGGTGTCCGATAGGAACGCCCGGCGCGGGGATATCAGCTCGCTGGCTGAACGGGTGTGCCGGCTTAACGGATTGGCGGCGCGTACTGGATGCCGCCATCCCGCCACAGGGCATTGTAACCGCGGCGAACTTTTAGCTCGGAGCTCATGCCGACGGTGCGCTCAAAGCTCTCACTGTAGTTCCCGACTTGTTTGATGATCTGGAAGCTCCAGTCATCCGCCAGACCCAGCCCTTTGCCTTTCGGGCCGTCTAGGCCGATTAAGCGGCGAATATCCGGGTCGTTGGAGTTTTTCATGTCATCAACACTGATGGAGGACACCCCGAGATCCTCGGCATGCAGCATGGTAAACAGGGTCCATTTCACAATGTCGAACCACTGTTGATCGCCATGCCGGACCGCCGGGCCGAGTGGTTCTTTAGAGATCAGCTCCGGTAAAACCACCACTGCGTCCGGATCATCCATGCCGAGGCGGTGTGCATACAGGGCTGATTGATCCGTGGTCATCACGTCGCACTTGCCGGTTTTGAAGCCGTTGATGGTCTCTTCCTCAGTGTCAAACACCACCGGGGTGTATTTCATTTCACGGAACTTAAAGTAGTCGGCTAAATTCAGCTCGGTGGTTGTACCGGACTGGACACAGACTGATTTCCCGTCTAACTCCATGGCGTTGGTCACCCCGAGGCTTTTGTTGACCATAAAGCCCTGACCATCATAGTAGTTGATGCCGGTAAAGGTGACGCCGAGGGTGGTGTCACGATGTAAGGTCCAGGTTGTGTTGCGAACCAGCAGGTCGACTTCGCCATTTTGCAGGGCGGAAAAGCGTTCTGTGGTCGTCAGCGGAATGTATTTCACTTTGGTTTTGTCGCCCAGGGCCGCTGCGGCGACTGCCTGACAGAACTCGACATCCAGCCCTTCCCATTCTCCCTTGTCATTCGGTGCGGAAAAACCTTTCAAGCCGGTACTGACCCCGCACTTGATGTAACCCAGTTTTTTCACGTTTTCGAGCGTTGAAGTGCCGTTACCGCCGCCGGATGCACTGGCCAGCTGTTTTTCTAAGCTGGCAATTTTCTGCTCCAGTGCCTGGGTATCGGCTGAGCCGGTGCCGGAGGCGGCTGGCGGGGCGGATTCGGAATCTGCGAGTTGTTGCTCGAGCGTTTGGATCTTCGCTTCCAGCGATTTGATCAGCTCTTTGTCTTGTGCATTGCTGTTGTCACAGCCAGAGAGGGTTATTGCGAGGGTCGATATGGCCAGAGAATACCTTATTATTTGCTTCATAGTCTTATCCCGTCGATCCAAATAAGGGGCGTTCAACAAGGGGTCGTGGTTGCGAAAAACACGGATGCAATAAATCTATGTTATTTGTATCAATATTCAGTATAGGAATAGATGGTGATTCTTCTAGTGCTCGATTTGATTCTTGGCTCAAGATTGATGCACTGGGGAGGCGGTAAGGACAGGGAGGCGACCGCAGATGCTAGTCTGCGGCCCCGACACAGGTGGTGTAAAGTAATGCCAGCGGGCGGTATTCATCGCCCCGGCCACTGCGCAGGTTGAGGGTTTTGATCTCACCGGAATAGAAGCTGAGGGTGCTACTCCAGTAGTTGGCCTGGATTGGCCATTGCAGGCGCAGCAGGTGATGCTGGCCGTATGTGTGAAGCGCTGTCAGTTCTTCCACCGTTGGCAGGCGCAGCCCGAATCGATGGCACCATTTTTCTGCGGTCTGGTAGTTTACTTTCGACCAGAAATGCCCATTTTCCTTGTTCATCATCGGTGGCATTTGCAGCTCCGAACTGATATCCATCGGCTGGTGGTAGTTGAGCCGCTCGAAGGTGAATGCATAGACTGCGGCATCCATGACAACGCGATTGTCGATCAAGGTTTCCTTGTTTGCGGTCGTTGATTTTGTTGATTTTGTAGATGGTGCCGCCTGCGAGTGTTGTGATGGCGTAATAGGTTGATTCGACGATGCAAGCGGCATGATGTTTGTCAGGGTGACCGGTGCCCGGGTTTGGCGGATAAAGGTCTCGGTTTGTTTGCGTGCCGCGAGGCTCTTTTTGGCTTCAACGGCTTGCGGCCAGGTTTGGAATGGACCCACTAAGCAGCGAACATTTCCACGTTCGGGAACCAAATAGAAGTGGTTCGGATACAGATCCCGAAGAGCCGTAGTCATCGACTGGTTCGGGAGCGATTTCCCATAGTGGCATTGCAGCCAGAAACTATGGTTGGTTGGCTGACCGGTTTTCCCCCACAAGCCGGTCCCGATATCACAACTGGCATTCAGGTATTGCCACCCTTGTTCCGTTTTCTCGACCTGGCAGCGGCTAGCCGCTGAATCTGATGCAGCATTAACCGGAAGCGAGAAGGGGAGACTCGCGTACAGGATCCAGCAAATGAAGATACGCAGATGTCGCTTGTTCATGGGACTGATAACTCAATGGGGGTATTCGCTAGCCAATATGACCATAAAAATCTCACAATTGTATGAAAAATTAAATAAAAGAATCTCAAGAGCGTGGGCTTACCGTGAAATTTTTCCCCGTAGAATGTTGAACTGATCATTTTAGTGTAGAGGATTGGAGAGGGTGGACCAGTAATGCCCGGTGCCTCCATCGAGCTTCATGGACGCGAAGCAGCGGCGTATTGTTAAGGTTAGATATGAATCTCGGCTGTGATGACACTGGAGAATCATAAACCGTCTTTATCTTTGATTTGATAAGTGAAGCAATAAAATGACGACTCGGAATAAAACTGGAAAAATCGAGCCATAAAAAAGCCCGACACGTTGTCGGGCTTTGTTAACCAGGAGACTGACTCACTAGAGGTCTTATTTTTGTTTATGCGTTTGCCAGCTTCTGCTCCAGTGCTTTGGAATCGACTGGTTTCGTGATGAAGGTTAGCACGACTGCAACAGCCATCATCACCGCACAGATGGTGTAGGCGAGGGCATAAGTTCCTGTTGTGTCTACAGCAACCGCAGCGACCACCGGGCCAATGAAGCCACTGATGCCCCAAGCGGTGTACAGAACGCCGTAGTTTGCACCGTAGTTTTTCAGGCCGTAGTAGTCTGCAGTAATGGACGGGAAGACCGCCAGTAGCGTGCCGTAACCGACGCCTGCCAGCGCTGCACCGATCATCAGCGTGAAGTCAGACTGGAAGCTGGCAAACATCGCCATGTTGATCCCCTGCATGATGAAAGCCAGCATCAGGGTTTTCACGCCGCCGATTTTATCAGACAGCATACCTGCTGCGACCCGGCCACCGGCGTTGAAGATCGACAGGATCACGACCAGGTACGCAGCTTCGGTAATGTTGGCTTGTGCGGCTGCGATGGAAGTGATGTTACCAATCACCATCAGGCCCGCAGAAGAAGCCAGGGCAAACATCAGCCACAGTGAGTAGAACTGTGGTGTTTTCAGCATACTGCGCCAGTTGATATCAACCGGTTTGGCAGCCGCTTTGTTTTGTGTACCGGCAGGCGCCTGTGGCTGGTAGTCAGCGGGTGGGTTGGTGATGGTGCAAGCCAGCGGCAGTGCGATCAGCAACACAGCAACGCCCAGGATCAGGAAGCTGGTGTTAATGCCGAAACTGGTGATTAGCGAGGATGTCAGCGGCGCCAGGTAAACGGCAGCCAGACCGAAGCCAGCGGCGATCAGGCCGTTGACCAGACCTTTTTTCGATGGGTGGAACCATTTCATTGCTGAAGGTGCCAGACACGCATAACCGAAACCAATACCACAGCCGGTCAGCAGACCAAAAGTCAGGACCAGTAGGATTGGCGAGGTTGCAAAGCTGGAAATGATCATCCCGATCCCCACCATAGTGGTACCCAGGATCAGAATGCGGCGTGGGCCCATACGGTCTTGCAGTACACCGGCAACCAGGAGTGATAGGGCGAAAGCAATAACAGCTACGGTGTAAGGCATGGATGCATCTGCGTTTGACCAACCCAGATCAACGACTAGCGCCTGCTTAAAGACACTCCACGCATACAAGATACCCATACACAAGTTAATGCAGAAACCAGCAAGCAGGATCTGCATCGCTCTATCAAATTTTTTCATGTTCTCTATCACCACGACAGTTGCAGCCTAGTGCTGCGCCAAAGGCATAATATTTTAGAAATAATCAACAAAAGTTGTATTTTCTGATAAGGAGCGCGGATTCTATCAACATTTGTTGAATAGAAAACAGATTGAAATATTTTGTTACAAATGTGGTGGGGGAGAGGGGCGACCCGTCTCCTTACCAGCCAGGCCGGGAGACGGGATTGGCGACGCTTATCCGGTGATTACTGGATCGGTTCTGATTCAATGGCTGCGCTTGCTGCTGCCCGAATAATGATGCTGTTAACGGTTCAGTTGGTCAGGATGCTGTAGATCTTGTCCTTAAGTTGTACTCGTTCCAGTTTCAATTGTGTGAAGTAAGTGTCTTCGGTCGGAATATTGTTACCTTCCAGCCCTCGTATGGTATGGTCCAGTTGATGGTATCTGTCTGAGAGTGCTTTAAAATTTTCGTCAACCATTTTGAGGTGTTTGATTTTGCTTTCCAGCTCTGGGAACTCAATATTGAGTGCGTGACTTTCACCTAACATCTTCAATACTCCGTACGTTGGTCAATATAGCCCTGCTTTCTCTCGTTGCTGTTATGGCACCCTAAACTGTAAACCAGCAGCTTAGAGTCATTATCAAATGGCGCACCCGAAACCGATTAGAGCATAATCATTCGAGTTGGTTGCTGCGTTATGTCAATTTTTGATGTGGTTTTGTATTAAGGATAGAACGAAATTTCGTCGTTGAAGCGGGCGGAATCAAAAAAAAGGCCGTGTGACAAGGTCACACGGCCTGTTATTGGCAGGGGCGGAGCAAACGAGCTTAGCGAATAAAGCTGATGTAGGTTTGCAGAACGACCAGGTTCGCGATGTCGATAAAGAAGGCACCGACAATCGGAACAACCATAAACGCCTGTGGCGACGGACCGTTGCGTGATACCAGCGAGCCCATATTCATCACCGCTGTTGGTGTCGCCCCCATCCCAAACCCGCAGTGGCCTCCAGAGATAATGGCGGCATCGTAGTTTTTACCCATGAGACGGAAGGTGACAAAATAGGCAAACACTGCCAAGGCCACGGTTTGGACCGAGAGAATGATTAGCATCGGCAAAGCCAGATCAAACAATTCCCACAGTTGAAGACTCATCAGCGCCATTGCCAAAAACAGAGACAACGAGATAGTACCCAGTGCGTCCACTGTCTCTTTGTTGACTTTGTACACACGGGTCGTTTCACACACGTTGGTAACCAGTACCCCGATAAACAGGGCATAGACAAAGTCCGGAATGCGTAGCCAGCTGATCCCGAAACTATCGACCACCATTTTCACATGGGCAGCACCGGCGACACAGATCAGCAGGATGAACAGGATCTCCACGGTATTTTTAGCCGTGATCCGATCTTCCTCATGGTCGCTGTAGGTCACCAGGTCCGGGTGTTCAATATGATGGTTATCACTCTCGCCGTACTCGGATTTCAACTGGTACTTATGGATCAGGCGCTGAGCGACCGGTCCGCCGATAATACCGCCCATCACCAGGCCAAACGTTGCCGCGGCCATCGACAGCTCCAATGTTTGGAGGCCGAAGTCATTGGCGAAAGTTTGTGACCAGGCCGCGCCGGTGCCATGCCCGCCGGACAGTGTGATAGAGCCGGCAACCAGGCCAATCAGCGGGTCAAGACCCAGCAGGCTACTGAGCGAGACGCCAACAGCATTTTGGATGACGATATACAGTGTCGCCACGGCCAGGAATAGAAAAACGCGCGAGCCGCCTTTGACCAGCAGTTTAAAGCTGGCTGCCAACCCGACGGTCGCAAAGAACATTTGCATCAAGGTATCTTTTAACGTGAGTTTGAAAGTGACATCGATACCTTGCTGGTGGAGCAATGCAATGATCGCAGCAACAATGAGGCCGCCGACAATCGGTTCGGGAATATTATACTTTCTTAGAACCTTAATTTTGCTATTAATAAAGTAACCAAGAAAAAGCACGATCATCGCGATGAGCATCGATTCCAGCTCGTTGATCTGAATGTTTGAGTTCATGATTATATCTTTTCATACTTCTTTTGGAGTTTGATTTTACTGCTTAAAGCCCCTTCTGCCTATATTGCTTTTATTTCACAGCTGGTGTAGGCAAATACTCTGATTTATTAACAAAGTGTGGTGTTTTGGGCTTTTTGTGTTAATGGTGATTGCTTGTTTTGTTGCTTTGGTGCGCAGAAGTCAAAGGGGGAAAGTTTATTAGAATGTGTGGTGCAATGATCGCCAATTTGTCGTCGAATAAGGCGTATCTGACATTTTTTTGTTTTTTTATATTTAAAATCAATATCTTAACTTGATCTCTTGATGGGTGCTCAGCGCTGGTTTTGTTGCTGAAAAACCGAGGTTAAGCTCTGAGTAGTGTAATGAAGATGTTGTATTGATGAATGAATTTTATTGTTCTCATTACCAGAATTAATCGACTCAGCTTGAAGATGGTTGCAGGGAGGACAGGATTTAAAATGACGAATTTAATTTAAATTTTAATTGAATCTCAAGCTTGGTGTGGTTGTGTTTTACTCCTCCTGCCCCTTTTTTGCTCGTTTTGGTTTGGGTAAAGCTTGTCGATTATCGATTTCTTTATTACTGAAGGAAAAAATTTCCGGTTAAAATTTAACCTGTACGGGTTGAATGTATGCAGGGTGGTGTTTTGATTGACCCAGAAAATACAGATGCCTGCATCCTGACCGATAAGACATGGAATGCAGGCACAATGGTCGTGTCAATCAGATGGAATACAGCCTTAGCTGGTGCGCTTTGTCAGTTTGAGCGATTTTCTCAGTTGCTGAATGTAATCCACTCGGGCAGGGTTCACGGGTTTGGCCTCAACTTTTAGCTGCTCTGCCGCTTGTGCTTCCTGAGCGGTGACGCAGCGGCCGTTGATCCGAAGATGCGGCGTTTTGGTTTCAATCGCGGCTTGCTCTGCAGCGTCCTCTTGCGCTTTGGCAAGGGCTTCTCGGGCAACACTTTGGTTGGTGGGTGCGATGGTCGGTTGCCGGGGATCGAAACGAGTTTTTGTCGTTGTTTTGTGCGTCTGTTGGTCCCGTTGCCGGATAAAATCATCTAAATAATCGCTAAAGCTCATAGGGTCACCATCACCTGATTACTGGGGCGGTTTGATTATATACCCAAACCTTCTCTGCTGAACATCGCATCTTAGCTTCAGTGTTAGTCTACACCTGAATCCCGGACGTTGGACTAAAACGCTTTTTCGGTACCGTGAAGCGGGTGCGGTGCATGGAGATACAGCCGAGCAAACTCAGCTACCGGCACCGGGCGGCCAAAATGAAAGCCCTGGAACTCTTCGACGCCGAGGCTGGCCAGGAACTGCGCTTGCGCCATGGTCTCGACCCCCTCTGCAACCACCGACATGCCCAGGTTATGCGCTAACTCGACAATGGAGCGGGTGATTGTGATGTTATCTTTGTTCCAGGGGAGGTCTTTGACAAATTCGCGATCGACTTTCAGGATATGAACCGGGAAGCGGCTTAGATACGCCAGGGAAGAATAACCGGTGCCAAAGTCATCAATCGCGATCTTCACGCCTAACGTTTCCAACTGCCGGAGCTTATCCAGTGCCGTGGTGACATCTGCCATAATCACGCTTTCGGTAATTTCCAGCTCCAGATGGTGCGGATCGCAGCCGGTCTCCTCAATGGCTTGTCGCACGGTCTCGACTAAGTTGGAGTTCAGCAACTGACGCGCGGAGATGTTCAGGGCAAAATTTAACGGGTAATGATTTTGCTGCCATTCCTTTAATTGCCGGCACGCGGCCAGAATTTGGTGCTCGCCGACCTCGATGATCATGCCGGAATGTTCGAGAATGGGGATAATCTCGTTAGGCGGTTGGATGTTGCCATCGGCATCTTTCCAGCGCAGTAAAGCTTCGATACCGCATACTTGTTGGGTCGCCGTGTTCACTTTGGGCTGGTAGTACAGTTCATATCGTTCGGTGCCGATCGTTTTCCTCAGTTCAGACTCCAATTGCATCAGTTTGATACTTTCCGCCCCCATTTGCGGGGTGAAAAAACAGAACTGGTTTCTGCTGCCGTCCTTGGCCCGATATAGGGCGATATCGGCATTCTTGAATAGGGTGTCGACGTCATCACAGTCATCCGGGAACAGGCTACCGCCCATGCTGGCTGAAATGAACAGCTCTTTGCTCTCGATACAGAGCGGCTCATTAATTCGCCGGATGAGGCGGTTCGCCATATTGACCAGATTGTCGGGCTCGACGCCGTGCTTGACGACAATGGCAAACTCATCCCCATCCAGGCGGGCCAGGATGTCACCGGCCCGCAGGGTGTGTTGGATGCGCTGGGCAACGGCGAGCAAGACTTTATCACCGACGTCATGACCCAAAGAATCATTCACTTGCTTGAAATGGTCCAGATCGATAGTCATCAGGGCAAATCTGCTGCCAGTTGACCGACTGTCCTGGACGGTTTGCTCCAAGAGTTGCTGGAGCATCATTCGGTTGGGCAGTTCGGTCAGCAGATCATAGTGCGCCAGTTTGTGCAGCTTGCTTTCAAACAGTACCCGCTCCGTGATGTCCTTGCCGGTAGAGATATAGTGGCTGATTTTCCCGCGACTGTTGCGGATGGGGGAGATGGTTTTCTCCTCATAAAGGACCGAGTCGTCAGCCTGAGTACGGGTCACCACCCGGCGGACGGTCTGGCCTTCTTTCAGTTGCGCCTGAAGTTCGCGAAAGTTTGCATCTTCTCCCAGCGTCCGCTTAAGTAAACTGGTCGACTGAGAGCCGAGAATATCTTTGGATTTGATGCCGGTGAATTTCTCGAAGGTTCGGTTCACATATTCAATGATGCCGCGATGGTTGGTGATCACAATGGAGTCATTGCTCTGCTCAAGTGCCCGCGACATACTTTTCAGCTTTTCTTCCCGGTCGATCCAGTAGGTGACATCCCGGAAATTGAGCAGTAACTCGCTGCTGGTACTGTAAGTGGTTTCCGTCGCGGTACATTCGATATGGCGATCTTTCAGGTTGGTGAATTTCAACCGAGCTTTGACTGGCTTTGGTGAGGGCTTGGCTTGGTTTTCATGGGCCAGAGCGACAAGTCGCGAGATAGTGTCGCGGTTCTTCTGGCCGTGGATCAGAGAAAGCAGGGGTTTGCCTACGGCCATGTGGGGCTGAGTGTTCAAAACGGCCCCGGCCGATTTGTTAATTGAGTTGATGATCAGATCTTGGCTGACACTGACGAGCCCATCCGGCACATTCCTGAGCACCGTCTTATATTTCAGGGCCGTATCCTCGATCTCCTGCTTGAGTTGTTGCTCATCCCGCAACATCCGGTAATAGTGCCTGGCCAGCAGAATACTGCCGGTGAGCAGGCACATGCTCAGGAATGAAAAGAGCAATAGCTTTACAATCCCTTCCCGTGACATGGTCAGTGTCCGGGTGGCAGCAGTGAGGTTTACCCGGGAAATAATGGTCCATGGTAGATCGGCACCGTGAATCGGACCTGTAAATGATAAATTGGTCGTTCGCAGGTCAGAGAAGTTGTGGGTATAGGTATAGAGATAATCTCCCTGGGTGAGTTGACCACTGGGATGGCTGGTGATCGCCTGCCAGAGTTCGGGGTAAATCTCTGAGAACTCCGGCGCCGTTTTTTCTTCATCCGGGAACATGAATTGCCAGTTGCTTTCCTGGTTGGGTCCGATTAACCATTCCCCGCGATTATTGATCAGCCAGTTCTCATTATGATTCCAGTTATGGTGATTTCTGATCTGGTTCAGATAGTTATCACCCAGATAATTGAGAACAACGAGCCAGCTTTTGTTCCCCAGTTTAAAATGACTGATAAAACGCAAGGTCGGAATCATGGGCGTTTCAATCTTCCCGTGCTCTATATTGAGGTCAAACTGCGAGATATAGACTGAACCGGGCGGTACGCTCAGTGATTCCTGGACATAGGGGCGCTGCCCTTTGTTTTGCAGCTCGTCGGCTGCGGCCAAACTGGGAAGACCATCGGTAATATCGACGCGAACCTGTTCAAGGCCACGTTCATCGATCAACCGGATTTGATCGTAATAGGGACGCGTATTTGCCATGCGAATGAAGGTATCTGACAGCGTTTGTGCTTGCTCGGCAGACAGCTGGTCGTCTGTTGCGACTTCCGTTACTTTTTCCGTCAGATACCGCAGGTCATCAATCACCGGTGCAAAATGCAGCTCGGTCAGTTTCACGGTCGACAGATGGAAGTTTTGCTCACTTTCGCGAATGCGTGATTCCAGTTGTTGGATATCTTCGTTGTAGACATACCAGGCAACAAGAACCGTGAGGGTCAGTAACGGAAAGAGCAGTACGATAAATCGTAAAATAGCTTGTTTCATAGGCCATCCATGACATCAAACTTCCAATCCAGCTGGGTATATTGTAGTACTGAAACAGTATGTATATGTGTTTATTTTTACGTTCTTTGATGCCTGATAAGTAAGATAAAAGCCAGTCGCGATGGACTGGCTGATGAAAGCGGAGAGAAATTGGCGGTTTAGGTGCGACTGTGTTCGAAGGCGAGCGCTTGCCGTTCCACTTGGCGAAAGATGAGTGTCAGGATGGCATTGATCGTTAGGTAAAACAGGCCGGCAACACTGAACACGACCAGCGTATCGTAGGTTTGCGCATTGATCCGCTGGGCATATCCCATGATATCCATAATCGTGATGGTACTGGCCAGGGAAGTGCCTTTAAACACCAAGATCACTTCGTTGGAGTATGCCGGAATGGCCCGGCGGATGGCATAGGGAAGCAGTACACCGAGGGTTGCCCGGCGATCCATGCCCAATGCCCGGCAAGCTTGCCATTGTCCGGATGGAATCCCGTTAAAGGCACCATGAAACAGTTGCGTGCTGTAGGCCGCGGTATTGAGCGATAAAGCCAACATAGCGCAGAACCACGGCTGGCTGAGCCAATGCCAAAACACACTGCTGCGGATCCACTCAAACTGACCCGGACCGTAATAGATCAGGAAAATCTGGACCAGCAGCGGGGTGCCGGTAAACAGGGTGATCAGGCCGCGGCTGATCGCGTTAAGGACCGGAAGTTTGAGGATCAGCGTCACGGTCATCAGCAGTGCCAGCAGACAACCCAGGATCAGCGACGCGGCGGTCAGCTCCAGGCTGGTCCACAGACCTTCGGCCAGTTGCCAGAGATGCTGTTGATTCATAGCGAGGCTCCTTGCGGTTGTCCCAGACCACGTGCACTGAATTGTTTATCCAGGCGTTTGACGACCCGCTGGGTCAGCAGGGTGATCACCAGATAAATCGCGGCAGCACTGGCATACCAGGTAAAACTGTCATGGGTCGCCGCCGCAGTCAACTGCGCCTGTTTCAGCAGGTCGGTGACCCCGATGAGCGACACCAATGCGGTATCTTTCAGTAACACCAGCCATTGGTTCGTCAGCCCCGGCAGTGCATGGCGAGCCGCCTGAGGCAGAATAATGCGCACGAAGGTGCGTCCGTTACCCAGTCCCAGTGCGCTGGCGGCTTCCCGCTGGCCATTGGGCACCGCTTTTAAAGCGCCGCGCAGTGTTTGCGCCGCATACGCTGCGAAGATCAGCGACAGTGCAACGACACCGGAAATGAACGGACTGATATCGATGTAATCGCCGGTGATCAGAAACAGAATTTGTGTTGAGCCGAAGAAAATGAATAGCACGACCAACAACTCCGGCAGGCCGCGCAGAATCGTGACCAGCACCGTGGTTGGCCAGGCTACCCAGCGGGAGCGGGACATTTCCCCCCCGGCAAAGAGTACGGCCAGCACCAGTCCCAGCAATAAGCTGGCAAAAGCCAGCTGCAATGTCAGCCAGCCTGCTTCTGCCAGAGTCGATAAATAACCAGACACAACCATCTTACTTTCCGAAGTATTTATCGTAGATCACTTGGTATTCGCCACTGGCTTTCACGGTTTTCAGGGCCGTATTGAGCTGATCAACCAGCGCTTGGTTCTTTTTGTTGACCGCGATACCAAAGCCATTGCCGAAATACTGCGCGTTGGTGACCGGATTGCCGACATAGGTCAGTTTGTCGTTCTTATCGAACCACTCGGCAACCACGGCAGTATCACCGAAGATTGCATCAATCCGGCCGTTTTTCATGTCAATAAAGGCATCTTGATAGCTGGCATACGGAACGGCAGTCACAGCAGCCATTTGCTCGCTCAGATAGCTTTGGTGTGTCGAACCATTCTGAACCCCGACACGTTTACCTTTCAGTGCATCTTGACTGGCAACATGGCCGCTCAGTGCAACGAACGCTGCGGCGTTCTCATAGTAAGCGTCGGTGAAGCTGACTTGTTGCAGACGTTGCTCAGTAATATCGATTCCGGAAATTGCCGCGTCGTAGCGATGGAATTTCAGAGCCGGGATCAGGCTGTCAAAAGGCTGGTTGTGGAAACTACACTTGGCCTGGATCTCTTTACACAATGCATTGGCCAAATCGACGTCAAACCCCTGAATTTGGTTGTTTTCATCAATATATTCAAACGGGGCGTAGGTTGCCTCCATGGCAAACTTGATTTCTTCTTGCGCGGCAGCGTGAGCGGAAGCCAGACCGATCAGGGAAGCAAGTAGGATTTTTTTCATGTGCATTACTCCATGTAACTGACGACCCGGCACTGCTGGGCCCAATTGGCGTTCAGCAGCGACGGTAAACTGTTGATAAATTAATGGGTTAAATATTCAGCAAACGCTGCGGTGGTCGGGTTGACGAAGGCGTCTTTGGTCCCGTGTTCAACAATACGGCCTTGTTCGAGATACAGAACATGGCTGGCAATCTTGCGGGCAAAATCGACCTCGTGGGTGACCACCACCTGGGTGATCCCGGTATCGCTGAGTCCGTTGATGATCCGGACCACCTGGTTGGTGATCTCCGGATCCAGTGCCGCAGTCGGTTCGTCGAATAACAGCACTTCCGGTTTCATCATCAAAGCTCTGGCGATAGCGACCCGTTGTTGCTGTCCGCCGGAAAGATGCAGGGGCCAGGCATCAGCCTTATCAGCCAGTTGCAAGGTCGCCAAGATCGCTTTGGCCTCTTCTATAGCGACCGTTTTGGCCATGCCGGCGACTTTCACCGGGGCTTCGATCAGGTTTTCCAGCACGGTCAGATGGGGCCACAGATTATATTGCTGGAACACCATGCCGACTTTACGTCTCAAGGCCAGGCCGTTCTTTTCAGCAATCGGTGCCTTGAAATCAAACCGCTGTCCGGCGATCTCCAACTCGCCGCTGGCGGCTGTTTCAAGCAGGTTCAGAATGCGTAGCAGTGAGCTTTTTCCGGCACCGCTGGGGCCGAGCAAAACCAGAGTTTCCCCTTGCTGGCAGGTGAAGCTGACGTCATGTAAGACCTGCGTTTGGCCGTAGAATTTATTAAGACTGCTGACTTGAATACCCATGCTGACTTTCTGCATTAAACTTCGCTTGGCGTTTATATTACCCAGAGCGGTATCTTATGCAAGAAAAATGTATAAATAATCCGATGCGTTGCATTATTGTTTGTAAAATGTACTGCTTGCGGGTTTATTCTCTATTTAAACCAGTGGTTTAGGCGTGGGATTGTTACAGTTTTAGGCCAGGTGAGCGGCAGGAGAATTTCCGGGATGAGATTTTAGTCAGGTTGCGGTGTAAAAGAAAGGCTGCCGGATGGCAGCCTTGTATGCGGAAAGGGTTATGTGATTCTTGACGGAATCAGCGGCTCGCTTGCTCTGCCAGGGCGGCGGATTGCAGCCCCTGGCGACGCGATTGAACAACCAGCGCATAGCCGGTTAAGGCGATGAAGCTCGTCGCGAACATGGCGATAGTCACCGTGTACAGGCCATAGCCCGAGAAAGCCGAGACCAGGCCACTGGCCGCAAAACAGACGGTCGTTTGCAGGAAGTTCAGTAAACCGGCAGCAGTGGCACTACAGTTTTTAAAATCTTCCAGCGCCTTGTTGATCACAATCGGGTAAATTGCGCCGTTGGCGACAGCCAGCAGACAGAATGGACCCAGGATCGGCCAGATGGTTGTCGGCTCGGTGTTGAGTGCAATCAGCAGCATCGCCGTCACACTGCCAACAAACAGTTTCAGGATCCATGGCAGGACACGCTGACCGTCAAACTTATTGAGCAGTGCCCGGCAGCCATAACCGCCAACAATGAAGGCCACGGTTTGCGGGGCGTAGCTCAGGCCGATATCGGCACCGGAGTAGCCCATCGCAGACATGACGAATGGCGACCCGGTCAGGTAGGCAAAGAAGGCTGCAGAACAGGCCGCAAAGATGAGCATATTTCCGACGAACTTTTTTGAACTTAGAATCTGGCGATAGTCCCGCTGAAGCTGAGTCAGGACTTTCTCCTGTTTTTTATCCATTTTGGCGCTTTCAGATTCTTTTAGCGTCATCATGGCCAGAATGACCCCAAAAGCAACCAGGGCAACGAAAATGCTGCGCCAGCCGAACTGATCCTCCAGCATCGCACCAGCTAATGGTGCCAAGGCCGGAGACAAGGCCACCAAAGGCATAATGGTCGCGAAGACGCGCTCTGAGACTTTGCCTTCATAGCGGTCAACAACCACTGCCTGCCAGATGACTGTGGCACTACAGGCGCCCAGGGCCTGCGCAAAACGAGCTATTAACAGGACTTCAATATTGGGTGCAAATGCACACAGCAGTGAAGCCAGACTGAACAGGACCATACCGCCCATCAGGACTTTAATCCGGCCAATTCGGTCAGACAGCGGGCCGTAGACCAGCTGGCCCAGCGCCATACCCAGCAGGAAAATACTGAGGGACAAGCCGATCAGCGATTGAGAAGTGTTGAATTCAGTTTGCATGGTGGCAAAAGCCGGCAGATACATATCTGTGGCCAGAAAGCCCAGCATGCTGAGAAATGCAAACCAGAGGAGTGTGATTTTTGAAGGTTGGGTGTTCATAAAAGTGGCTTTATCAATTTCAATTTTTCGCTAGTTTAAGTCTGGCTGTCCGTGGTGTGAAACGGTAAAATTTCAACACTGCTTTCAAAAAATTTGATGTGATATGTTTTCGTACAATGAACTGCAAGTCATTGATGTGGTTGCCCGCAGGGGAAGTTTCTCCGCGGCGGCTGAAGAATTGCACAAAGTCCCCAGTGCGATCAGCTACACCGTCCGCCACGTTGAGGAGCGGCTGGCGGTTGCGTTGTTCGTCCGGCTCCATCGTCAGGTTCAGTTGACACCGGCCGGAAATTATTTCGTCGAAGAAGCCCGCCAGCTCATCAAGCAGATGGAGCAGGTGAAGCTGCAAACCCAGCGGGTGGCCAACGGCTGGTCGCAAAATGTATCCGTGGCGTTGGATACTGTGGTGCGGGAAAGCCGGGTGAATACGCTGGTCCGGGACTTTTATCGGCATTTTCCGGATGTCGAGCTGCATTTGTCGATGGAAGTGTTCAACGGGGTCTGGGATGCCCTGGCAGATGGCCGGGCCGATCTGGTCATTGGCGCGACGGCTGCGGTGCCGGTGAGCGGGACATTTGATTATCGGGATATGGGCACGCTGGGCTGGACGTTTGTGGTCGCCCCGGATCATCCGCTGGCAACAGCGGAAACAGCGCTGGAACCGGAAGCGCTGGCAAAGTATCCTGCGATCTGTCTGGAAGATACCGCCCGGGTGCTGCCCAAACGGGTCACCTGGCTGATGGATAACCAGCGTCGGATTATGGTGCCGAACTGGCACAGTGCAATGCAGTGTCTGAAGGCCGGATTAGGGATCACTGTGGTGCCGGAGCACATGGCCAGGCCCAGAATTGCGGCTGGTGAGCTGGTGGAAAAGCAACTGGCCAATCACCCGCCGGTGAGTCCTTGTTGCCTGGCCTGGAACAAGGAACGTTTAAACCCGGCGCTGAGCTGGCTGTTGGATTATCTGGGAGACAGCGAGCAATTGCACCGGGAGTGGATGCGTTAGTCCGCGGACTGATCGGACGCACATGCTTCGGCGGCCGGTACGACGGTATCGGTTTGATTATCAGTCGCTTCTGCGTCCATTTGGGCCCGTTCAGCCTTGGAAATATAACGGGGCTTATTGCTCCGGTGCAGTTTGGCGTTTTGTTTCTTCTGTCTTTTCTTCAGGGCTTCGTTTATTTTTTTCTTACGATTCATGGTGCTTCTGCTGGTCAACTAATACGATTTAAGCACGCCACGGCGTCTGAGCCGGGTTTTGTGCCGGTTTCACCTCGTCTATCGCGTGAGTCCGGTTGGCACAGTGTGACGCTGGCGAGGGCCAAGCATACCAGAAAACATTCGGGTACACGCCATTGTCTTTGACATCATGGCGCAGGACTGTAGCAGCGGGCCGGGCTGTGTTTGGGAAGGTGGATCAGATTCAGGTGGTTTCGGCGGGCCCATTGTACGGTCAGTGCGGTGGGGGCAGAAAGGGTGACCAGTGTGCCGATTTGGGCTCGCACGGCTTTATGGATCAACTCTAGGCTGCAACGACTGGTCATCACCGCAAAGCCTTCTCTCGGATCGATATCGTCGTTCGCCATCGCACCAATGAGTTTATCCAGCGCATTGTGACGGCCGATATCTTCGCGGCACAGGACAATTTCTCCGGCCGGATTGGCATACAGGGCGGCATGCAGGGCACCGCTTTGTCGCGCGGCAACCTGAGCCAGACGGATGCGCTCGCGTAAACCTTCCAGGCTGGATGTCCGGGGCAGGGGAGCGGGTTGGAGCGGCTCAAGTTGGGGCAGGGCCTGCTCCAGGGCTTCCACACCACAGATCCCGCACCCGCTGGTGCCCGCGAGATGGCGGCGATTCTGCTTCATGGCCCAGAAAGCCCGGTTCGAAATCTCAACGGCTGCATGGTGGGATTCGCACGCGGCCGTGATCTCGATATCATAAATTTCGCGAAAGGAGTGAACCATGCCGGTACTCAGGCTGAACCCTCTGACAAAATCTTCGAGGTTCCCCGGGGTGACCATCATGACTGCCTGATTGATGCCGTTATAACTAATGGACAAGGCAGACTCGCTCGCCAGGGCAAAATGCCCCACAGTTTGCTCTTCCCCCAGCGCCTGATAACAGAACAGATCCGGGAGCGGCGGTGCGGTGTTGATATCGCAAGCTTCGGACAGCGGTATCACGGGGTCATTCATGGTCATGCCTTCCTGTTGTGAGTTCTATATTGATGGCCTTAAGGTGCTGTTGCTGCTGTTTGGGCCACCTGCGTCGGGTGTTCGGATGATGTGCATGTTGTTCGTCGCTGCCGGATTAAGCCGGTGAGGGCATTGCTGCGGTTGCAAAAATGGTTTTTGCTTCGGCAAAACATTGCTCAGCCAGTGCCGAGCGTGGCGCGGTCCGGCGCATCAATAACCCGATGGGCGATTTTACATCCGCGCCGCGGATCGGCACGATCCGCAGGTGGTCATTCAGATCTTCCAGCCCGCTGCGCAGCGGCATCACGGCACAACAGATGCCGGCACTGACGGCCTGGATGAGCTGGAAGGTTGAATCGCCTTCCAGGACAATTTGCGGCACTAATCCCTTACTGCTGAAACTCAGATCAATCGACTGCCGGTAATACATGCCTTTGGTCAGTAAACCGAGCGGGATCTGATCCAGTCGGTCCCAGGTGAGTTCAGGTTCTGAAAAATCAAAATGGCGTACGTCATGCAGCAGCCCCATACTGGTGGCAGAGAGCTTGATGACGTCGAAATGCGTAGTATCGACCTGCTCCAGATAGCACAAGCCCAGATCCAGTTGATTGCGATTGAGGCCATCAATCACCTGCTCTGATGTCATGGAAGACAACTGATAGCGGAGTTCGGGGAAACGTTGTGACAGGGGCTTGAGCAGTTGCATCGGATTCTGGCTCGCCAGCGGCACCATGCCCAGACGCAGGCTACCGACCAACTGGCCACGGCAGTTTGCTGCTTCTGCCTGAAGCCCGTCGTGCGCGGCTAACACGGTTCTCGCCCAGGCGAGGATTCGCTCCCCGGCCTCGGTAAACCCTTCAAAGCGCTGCCCCCGTTCGATCAAGACCAGATCGAGCTCATCTTCCAGATTCCGGATCCGCATCGACAGCGTCGGCTGTGTGATATGACACAGTGCTGCGGCCTGGCCGAAGTGCCGGGTCTGATCCAGGGCGATGAGGTATTTGAGTTGCTTGATATCCATAAAATTCCGGGTCACATTCTCGCAGGCAGAGCGGCCACACTTGCTTGTTGCATGGGGCCCAATGATCTGTCGCACGATGGTTGCTTATCTGGTGCTTTTTTATTGCGCACCATTTCATATGAGTCTTTCAGGATACACGAATACTGAAACGAGTGGGCTGTGGCCACGTCGAATCGGTGGCCATGATTTACGGGGCGTGCTGCAAGGCTGGGACGCAAGGGACCTTCTCAATCCGATCAGTCTCGCCATATATCAGATAAAACGAACCATCAATTTGATCTAAATCAAGGGTAGGGTTGCGGTACATTTGAGTCAAATGAGTTGTATTTATGGTGTGATAGATGCCATCTATCATGCGACGCGATTGCGTCACCGCTCAATGGATAGACATCTCAAAAAAAGCAGTCGCTTACATCGGTGGTTTTGGGCGGCTTGCAGGGGAGGTAATCCTGCTTGCAGGCTTCGTGATAGATAATATTGATGGATAGGTAAATGCTTTCAATTGGACGCTCATCAGCGAAGTGAATAATCTTTGACGCAAATCAAAGTAATTGCATGACCATCTGCTGGGTTGCAATTGCCTGAACCACAATCAATGAGCGTCATACAGGTTGTTTGAGAAAGCCGTTTGTTTTAGATAACCGTTTGTTTTAGATAACAGCACGTTTGAGAAAAACCCGTTCCTGAAAACCCGTTTTTAGTCAAACGTCCGGTGCCTTTGTCAGAAGCAGCACATTCGCTGTCTCGTTCATTGTTCTCGCCAATCGAGGAATACCTTCATGAGTCAAAAAGAACATATCAGAGATTATAAGGCACCGGCCGGAGGATGGGGCGCGCTGAAAAGTGTCACCAAGAGCTGGCTGGGCAGCGAGAACGCCTTTCGTAACCTGAGAATCATGCTGAAAACGAACCAGAATGGTGGGTTTGACTGTCCGGGGTGTGCCTGGGGTGAATCGCCTGAAGATGGCATGGTGAAGTTCTGTGAGAATGGTGCGAAGGCTGTGAACTGGGAGGCGACCAACCGACGGGTCGACCCGGACTTTTTTGCGACATACAGCGTGTCTGATTTAAAACAACAGACAGATTACTGGCTGGAATATCAGGGACGTCTGACACACCCGATGCGCTATGATGCCACCACCGATCGCTACGTCGATACGTCGTGGGAAGATGCCTTTGCGCTGATTGCGAAGCACCTGAACGATCTGGATTCACCCGATCAGGCGGAGTTCTATACCTCCGGCCGGGCCAGTAACGAAGCTGCTTATTTGTACCAGTTATTTGTGCGCGCTTTCGGCACCAATAACTTCCCTGATTGCTCGAATATGTGCCACGAAGCCAGCGCGATTGCGATGTTTGACACCATCGGCGTGGGTAAAGGAACTGTGGTATTTCAGGATTTAGAAGAGGCTGATGCAATTTTTGTAATTGGCCAGAACCCCGGTACCAACCATCCGCGAATGCTGGATCCGCTGCGAGAAGCGGTTAAGCGCGGCGCGCAGGTGATTTGCCTGAACCCGCTGAAAGAACGCGGGCTGGAACGTTTTCAAAATCCACAGCTCCCGATTGAAATGTTGCGTAATGGCTCGGAACCAACCAACACTGCCTATTTCCGTCCGGCACTTGGCGGTGACATGGCCGTATTCCGTGGCATGGCGAAATTCTTGCTGAACTGGGATCGCGAAGCGCAGAAAAACGGCGAACCGGCGGTATTTGATCATGCCTTTATTCAAGAGCACACCAGCGGCTTAGATGATTATCTGAACACGGTGGATGCGACAAGCTGGGCGCATATCGTCGAGCAATCCGGCTTAACTATCGAAGAGATTGAAGTACTGGCACGGATGTACCGCCGGGCTGACAAAGTCGTGATGTGCTGGGCGATGGGGCTGACCCAGCATCGTCACTCAGTGCCGATTATTCAGGAAATTGTGAACCTGCAATTGCTGCGCGGCAATGTCGGCAAGGCCGGGGCGGGATTGTCTCCGGTCCGTGGTCACAGTAATGTGCAGGGAGACCGCACCATGGGGATCAATGAGAACCCGTCGGAAGCGTTCCTCAATGCGCTGGAAAAACGCTTTCAGTTTCAAGTGCCGCGCATGCATGGTCACAACACAGTGCAGGCCATTCAGGCGATGGAGGAGAAACGTGCCAAAGTCTTTATCGGCCTGGGCGGAAACTTCGCCCAAGCTACGCCGGATACCCCGAGAACACACGGTGCGCTCAGCAACTGTGAGCTGACAGTGCATATCGCGACGAAACTGAATCGCTCGCATCTGGTTACCGGACATGAGGCACTGATTTTGCCTTGTCTGGGACGAACTGAAATTGACCAGCAGGCCGAAGGACCGCAGGGCGTGACGGTGGAAGATACCTTCAGCATGGTCCATATCTCCTATGGGCAGTTGAAGCCGCGTTCCCCCATGCTGCGTTCGGAAACGGCGATTGTGGCGGGGATTGCCAAGGCGACACTCGGCAACCATCCGGTTGATTGGGATTGGGTCGTGGCCGACTACAGTCGGATCCGTGATTTGATCGCGGATACCATTCCCGGTTTTGACAACTTTAATGAGAAAATCAAGCACCCGGGTGGGTTCCATCTGGGGAATGCGGCGGCAAACCGAATGTGGAACACGCCAAGCAGTAAAGCGCAGTTCAGGGCGAACGCCTTGCCTACGCAGCTGGTGAAAGAAAGCGTGCTGGAGAACGGTGATAAACCGGATTTGATCCTGCAAACCATGCGTGCACACGATCAGTACAACACCACAGTGTACGGGCTGGACGACCGCTATCGCGGGGTGTTTGGCCTGCGTGAAGTGGTGTTTGCCAATGAAGCCGATATTCGTCGCCTGGGCTTTGAACCGGGTGAAAAAGTGGATCTGGTCTCGCTGTGGGACGATGGTCGTGAGCGCCGGGTGTCCGACTTTGTGCTGGTGGCTTATGATATTCCACCGGGTCAGGCTGCAGCGTACTATCCGGAAACGAACCCGCTGGTCCCGCTGGAAAGCTACGGGGATCGCACGTTTACCCCGACCTCCAAGTTTATCGCGATCAAGCTGGAAAAGGCCAAGCCAAGCATGATGATCCCGACCCAGCAAAGCTAGCAAATACAACGGGATCACGCATTAATAACGACGCCGCAGATCGGAAACGATCTGCGGCATTTTTGGATTGAGTGAGTGGTTTCCGTGAGCGTTTTCAGGGCTGCGCTTTGAGCGTCTGATAGCCGGCCCAGATCCGGGTGATGGTGGTGATCCAACACAGCCCGCCGAAGATCCAGGCGATCAGCGCAAAGTACTGTGGCAGCAAACAGCACAATACGAAGCAGGCGATGGTTTCGGTGCCTTCGGTTAGCCCGCCGACATAGTACAGTGATTTTTGTTGGTAGACCGGGCTTTCCAGGTTGCGTTTGCTGGCCATCACCGCAAAGGCCAGAAAGCTGGAACCGGTCCCGACAAAGGCAAAGATCAGAAACGCCCCGGCAACCGCATTGGCCTCAGGGTTTGCCAGTACAAAACCGAACGGGATCAAAGAGTAGAAAAGGAAATCCAGCGTGATATCGAGAAACCCGCCGCAGTCGGTGATCCCCTGACGTCTGGCAACTGCGCCGTCCAACCCGTCAAAGAGCCGGTTGATGACAATGAATGCCAACGCCCAGCCATATTGCTCCCAGGCAAGGGCGGGCAGGGCCAGCAGCCCGATGATAAATCCGGCCAGAGTAATTTGGTTGGCGTTGAGCCCCATTTTGTCCGGTAGCGCGGACAGCGATTGCAGCGGCCAGCGGATCACTTTGATGGCATAACGATCTAACATACGATTTTCTCAAGTTGTTTCATAATCTTTTGTCTTCTGGTTCAGGAATTCGCCTTTCGGGCGTTGTGATGGCTTGCTCTGGCGGATTCGCGTCCAGAATCCTGTTCAACCGATTCGGTATGCCAGGGCCAACGTAATACGTCGCCCCCGGGCGGAATGTCATCATCATCATGGGTGACCATCAGCGCTGGGATGGCCTGCTGGCGGATCTGCTCAAACACAAACTGGCGAAACTCGCTGCGCAGTGCTTTATCCAGTTTATTGAACGGCTCATCGAGCAGAATTGCATGGGGTTTGGACAGCAAGGTGCGCATCAGGCTGATCCGGGCACGCTGGCCACCGGAGATTTCGTCGGGCATCTGATTGGCCAGTCCGCTGAGCCCGAGCTGGTCAAGAGTTGCCTGTGCCTGGGCTTTGCGAGCAGCACCTTTGACGGTCTTGGGTAAGCCGAACGCCAGGTTTTCCCATACGTTGAGGTGCGGAAACAGCAAGTCATCCTGAAATAGAATACCAATGCGGCGCTGATCCGGTGCCAGAGGTGACATGTTCTCGCCATTGAGTTCAATCTTACCCGAGAGCTGGAAAACCGGGCTTAAATGACCGGCAACGGCACTGAGCAGTGTGGACTTCCCACAACCGCTCGGCCCCATCAGGGTTAGGATTTCGCCGGGCGCGATCTGAAAGGTGAGTGGCGAAAACATCGCCTGATCCCGGTTATTTATAGTGAGGTTTTCCACAGATAAGGTCATCCGTGTGCTCGCTCCGTTGTTGGGGACTGGTTCGGCGGAACCGTGCGCTAAAACGACTGGCCGCCATAGCCAGGGTAAAGAAAATGAGCGGCAGAATGCCCTGGATCAGACCATAGACGGCACTGACCCGGCGATCCTGTCCGCTCGCCAGCGCCACGGCCTCGGTGGTGATCGTGGAAATGCGCCCGGCACCGAGCATCTGGGTCGGCAGGTATTGCGCCAGGCTGACGCTGATCCCGACCGCGAGGCCGAGCCAGATCGCCGGCAACAGCAGTGGGCATTTGACCTGCCACCAAGTCTGCCAGCCGTTCAGGCCCAGACTCCGGGCCGTCTGATCGAGGCGAATATCGTAATGCCGCCACGGGCCGTCCAACGCCAGGTACAGGTACGGGAAGACGAACAGCAGATGGCTCCAGCAAACCCAGAGCCAGTACCACTGGCCGGGGATCCAGTAAGTGGTGATCTGAATGCCAAACAGCAGTGACAGTTGCGGGATCACCAAAGGCAGGGCAATCAGCCAACCGGGCAGGCCGCGCTGATATTTCTGTCGATACTCCAGACACGCGATCGCCAGCACCAGAGCAGCCAGACTGCTGATCAGGGCCAGGGTGACGCTGCTGGTCGCCAGTTCAATCAGCGAGGCAGATTCTTGTTGCCAGAACCAGCCACTGTAGCGGCTCGGCAGCAGATCCGGGAATCGCCACCGCTGGGCGACCGACCAAATCATCAATACCGGGACCACGATCAGCGGGATCGCAATAAAAGGCAATGCGATCGGCCAAAAACGCTGTCCGGTTAACTGTGACCGGGTCCGCCCCGTTTCGGGGTTGAGGGCAGGACCACTGAGCTGCCAGCGTCGGTCGTAATGTAAGCTCAGCCATTCTGTTGCGCGCAGCATCCCGAGTGTCAGCAAGGCAATTGCCAGCAAAAGCAGGGCGCCGACTGCCGCGCGCGGCAGCAGGGTTAAATCCGGTTCGTTAAACCATTGCCACACCAGCACAGCTAACGTGGGCGGCCGGGTGGGACCGAGGATCAGCGCAACGTCAACCACGGATAACCCGTAGGCGGTGACAGCAAAGATCGGCAACCGCATCCCGGGCAGCCATTGCGGCAGGATCACCTTGATCCAGCTTTCGTGTCGGCTGTAACCCAGCCCGGCGGACACGGCCAGTAGCCGGCTGACCTGAATTTGCTGCAACACGGCAATGCTCATCAGCAGCAGAAAAGGGGTTTCTTTGATGGCCAGAGCAACCATCAGGCCAAGACCGTATGGGTCCTGGATCAGGCTAAACCACCCGTCGGTGTTGAATCCGAAAAATTCCAGCAGCCGGAACAACCAGCCGGTCGGAGAAAAGGTAAAGGCAAAACCGATGGCGAAGGCGACATGGGGCATCGCCAGCATGGGTGACAAGGTGTGTTCTAAGAACTGCCAGCGGCGACTGCCCCAGTAGCGCTTCAGGATCACGAAGCAAAACATCGCCGCCAGCAACGTACTGCCAAGGCCGGTGAACAAGGTGAGGCCGATTGCGGCACTCAGCCCCGGCCAGTGCAGGACAGTGGTAAAGGCCTGGACCTTGGGGGTGGTCATACCCAATGCGGGCAGCCAGGAAAAAGCCGGGATCAGGATCCCCAATACCCCGGGGACAAATGGAAGGGCGCACAGGATCAGGGTGAGTAAATACAACAGGCGAATCATCATACATCTATATGACAGGACGCGAGATTGGACTCGCGCCCTGCCATGTTTTCCTTCTTGGTGATCAGCTGCCGTAGCGTTTTTGCCATTCGAGTTCCAGCGCGGTTAACCAGCTCGGGTGCGGTTCCGAAATGGACTTGAACAGGGAAAACCCTTGCGAACCGCCCGTTGCCAGCGAATCCGGTTTGAGTACGGACGGATCGCCCCAAATTTTGGCATCGGCCTTACGTAATTGGGCTTGCGGGCTCATCAGGAAATTGATCGCCACCAGTGCACCTTCTTTGGCACTGGCATTCCAGGGGATTGCCAGAAAGTGGATGTTCGACAGAGCCCCTTGCTGAAAGGCATACGTTTGGGCAGTTTCGGCCAGATTGCCATTGGCAATGGCGGCGTTGGCGGCGTTCGGATTAAAGGTGACGGCCAGCAATAATTGCCGGTCATCCAGCAATTGAATCATTTCGCTGGTGCCAGACGGGAACTGTTTGCCCTGTTGCCAGGCAACCGGATGGAGCTGGTCCAGATACTGCCACAGCGGCGCGGTGATCCGATCGAACTTGTCGTGCTCCGTCTTCGGGTCAATGGGCTGATACAGGGCTGCCTTGTCTGCGGTCAGTTCCAGCAGGGCGGCTTTGAGAAAACTGCTGCCGTGAAATTCCGGTGGCTGCGGGTAGCTGACTTTGCCGGGGTAGGCCTTGGCGAGGCTCAGGAGCTCTGCAAAGTTCTGCGGTGGATTGTTCAGGGTCAGCTTGTCATGAATAAACACCAACTGGCCGACGCCCCACGGCGCCTCCAGGCCATTGGTCGGCTCGGTAAAATCTTCATTGACCGGCAGGGACTTGTCCACCAGTGACCAGTTCGGCAGCGACTGGGTAAATGGTCCGTACAGCAGGTTGTTTTCTTTCATCGAGCGGAAGTTTTCGCCGTTAATCCAGACCAGATCGACACTGCCGTTCTGATTTTTCCCAGCGGTCTTTTCCGCCAGCAGGCGCTGCGCGGTTTCCGCGATGTCGGCAACTTTGACATGTTTAAGGCTGACACCGTACTGGTGTTGCAACTGGCGATCGGCCCAGCGCAGGTAATTATTGATCTCCTGGCTGCCGCCCCAGGCATTGAAATAAACGGTCTGCCCTCTGGCTTTGTCGACCGTTTGCTGCCATTGCTCAGCAGAGAGAGGTGCTTGGTTATCGGCGGTCGCAAATCCGGCGACCAATGACAGGGCGAACCCGGCGAGTAATTTTTTCATGAATTCAGTTGTCCCTTTCTTGGTTGAATCGGGTTTCGGATATCGTGCGTTTCGAGGTGTCTGCCTCGGCACCGGCGCGTTCACGACGCATCCAGCGGTGGTACTTTTCGACCCAGGCCAGCAGTGTCTGCGGGGCGTTAGCTCGTTTCCACACCCCGGCCGTGTATTTGGCGGCCTCGCTCATGGTCGGATACGGGTGCACAGTGCCGAGGATCTTGTTTAAGCCTAAGCCATGCCGCATCGCCAGGGTAAACTCAGCCAGCAATTCACCGGCACCCGTGCCGACGATTGTGGCCCCGAGAATCGTATCTTTGCCTTTGGGTGTAATGACTTTCACGAAACCGTGATCCGAACCATCGGTAATGGCCCGATCCAAATCATCCAGGCCGTAGGTGATCACATCATAATCAATGCCTTGCGATTTGGCTTCTGTTTCATTGATCCCGACCCGGGCCACTTCCGGCGCAGTGTAGGTCACCGCAGGGAGCACCGAGTAATCGGCTTTGAATTTCTTGAACTGACCAAACAGGCCGTTGATCGCGGCATACCAGGCCTGATGTGCCGCGGCATGGGTCAGTTGGAACGGACCGGCGACATCACCAACGGCAAAGATATTCGGGTACGCCGTCTGCATAAAGGCGTTGACCTGCACGGTGCCGCGCTCGGTGGTTTCGATCCCCAGCGCTTCAAGCCCGAATCCCTGCACATTGGCGACCCGGCCGAGGGCCAGTAATAGGGCATCGAATTCAACCACCACCTGTTTTTCCTGATTCCAATCGAGGTAAGCCCGGAACACGGGCTGCCCCTGGGCATCTTGCGTTGCTTCAAAGCGCATGGCGCGATGGCCGAGTTTGACGTCAACGCCATCGGATTGCAGGCTATGCATCACCAGTGCAGCGGCATCGGCGTCTTCACGCACCAGCAGTTGTTCGGCCATTTCGACCAGCGTAACGTGACTGCCGAGGCGGGCAAAGCTCTGGGCCAATTCACAGCCGATCGGGCCGCCGCCAAGTACCAGCAAGCGCTTCGGTTGGGTTTTTAGCGACCAGATGGTATCGGAGGTGTAGTAGTTGACTTTCTCTAAGCCGGGGATCGGCGGCACGAGCGGGCGGGCCCCGGTGGCAATCACAATATTGCGGGTGGTGATGCGCTGGCCGTTGACCTCAACTTCCCACGGCGACAGGATCCGGGCATCGCCCTGAATACAGTTGACCCCCAGTTTTGAATAGCGCTCCACCGAGTCATGGGGCTCGACCTTGCGGATCACCTGCTGCACCCGCGCCATCACCCGGGCAAAATCGACGGTCGGGTGGTCAGTGGTGATGCCGAATTCATCGGCACGGTTGATTTCAGCCATGGTATGCGCAGCACGGATCAGTGCTTTCGACGGCACGCATCCGGTATTGAGGCAATCGCCACCCATTTTATGGCGCTCGATCAGGGTCACTTTCGCTTTGACGGCAGCAGCAATGTAGGCACTGACTAACCCGCCAGCCCCTGCACCAATCACCACCATGTTCTGGTCGAACCGAGCCGGGCGGGTCCAGCCGGTGTAGATCCGACGGCGGTTGTACAGGTTCATCAGTCCTTTGGCACAGAGTGGGAAAATACCGAGCAGGGCCAGCGAGAAGAGGACTTGCGGTGAAATTACCCCGCTCAGCGAGTCAATTTCACCGAGCTGGGTCCCGGCATTGATATAAACCATGGTGCCGGCCAGCATCCCGAGCTGGCTGATGAGGTAGAACATCCGAGTGGAAATCGGCGTCAGGCCCATCAGCAGGTTGACCAGAAAGAACGGGAACACCGGGATCAGGCGCAGGGTAAACAGATACAGCGGGCCATCTTTTTCGATGCCTGCATTGATGGGGGCCAGACGGTGGCCAAACTTGTCCTGAACCCAGTCACGCAGAATATAGCGGCTGAACAGAAAAGCCAGGGTGGCACCGATGGAGCTGGCAAATGAGACCAGCAGCAGGCTCCACCAGAAGCCGAACAGCGCGGCGCCCAGCAGGGTCATGATGGCTGCGCCGGGCAGTGATAGTGCCGTCACACCAATATAAACCATAAAGTAAATCAGGCTGGCAACGAGCGGCTGACTGGCAATCGCATCCTGCAGGGCAAGTTGCTGCGTTTTGGCTTGCTCCAGGGTGAAGTACTGGCCGAGATCGAGCGCAAACCACAGCCCAATCAGGGTGGCAACAATGCCGAAAACGAGTATCTTTTTCTTGTTCATAGTGGTGATGACCTACTTGGGGCTGTTCGTTTGCCGTGTTGGCTGTTGATCCGTCTGCTCCGGCTGGATAGGCAGGGAGCAGAATCCCTGCGCAGGGACGTCCAGAGCGGTGTTAAATTTGGCCGAGAGATTTTGAAATGCGATCAAGGCCGTCAATTCGACCAGCGCATCCTCGTCGTACCATTGTGTGAGTGCCGACAGCATGGCATCGGTGACCTGTTGTCCGGTGATGGTGATGGCTTCGGCATAGCCCAGCACTGCTTGTTCCTCGGCGCTGAATAAATCACTTTGCTGCCAGTGTGACAGTGCTTTGATTTTTTCGATGGAGTCGCAGCGTTCGGCCAGCTTCATGCCGTTGGCATCGACACAAAACGCGCAGTGGTTGAGTTGCGACACCCGGACGCAGATCAGTGAGCGAATCACCGGGGTTAATGGCGATGATTTGCGGTCCAGATAGCCAAAGAATCCGGCAACCAGCCAAAACAGGGTGGGGCGTCGTCCCCATAACAAGGCCGGATTCAGAGGGTGGCCGTAATGGCGCTTCTGAAGCCAGAGGAGCGGCTTGATCAAAAATGAGTAATGTTGCTTGGCTGAAATACGCACGTGTGCCTCTTAGGTTGCCTGCGGGCCACATATGCAACAAAGATAGCACGAATCGTTGCGCAGGATGCAGCTCTACCGAATGGTATGAGACAAGACCGAACAACGGTTGGAAAACTTTCAGTTTTGAGAGAAAAAATCTTTAAATTCGTTTAGTTGAGCGAAATATAGACGGATTTGACCTCTTGTTGCTTTGCCATATCCGGAATGACAGGCTGGGATACAAACAGATAACCGGAGGCCAGTACCGGCAGTAAGGCGAGGGCCATGGTTTTGCCGATATGATAGTTGCGGTACCAGTATTTCTTGGCGCGGATTTTGAGCAAAATGCCCCATAAAAGCAGCAGGCCGTTGAACCCAGCAGTCAATGCCAGCACTTCATCGAGCATTGAAAACGGGGCCAGTTGCTGATGAACAACAAAGATAATAACAGTGGTTGGCAGAAGGTTCAGCAGGACCAACAGGCGCATCAGTTTTGGCCATTTGCAAAACTTGTCTTTGAACATCTGATTGGATTGTCCTGGAAAAGGCTGCGAGCTGTACATGATACCTTCCTTCCGGCTGCGTTGACGCCCCAATTCTACTGAGGTCGCATGGGATGAAAACCCTGTTGATGAATTTGTGAACAGCTTTGGGAGTGGTGTCAATCTTTGTCATTTTTTAACAGAAAAATGTCTTTCTGATGGTACAAATTTGACATGATACGGAGCAGCAAGAAAAGCCGTTCTGACCCGCATTGAGCGGCGCTCTGTGGTGCCTTCAACGCGCGCGTTCTGGGCGGGGAGGGATTGGCTGAGGGATGGGGAAGCCAAGCATAAAAAAAGAGACGGAAGCCGCCTCTTTTTCAGAATGAATCGGGAAGGATTCAGCTGTTGAGTTTTGACAACAGCTCGGAACGACGCTGCGGCGGAATGACGGACCAGTGACGTCCGCTTACTGCACCTTCCAACGCCCAGAGCAAGTCGAGACTGACCGTTTCCTGATGCGTTTCCTGCAGGGCTTTAAAAGCGTTCAATGCCCCGGCTTCGTAGAGTTCGTCGACGCTACAAATCCCTGCTTTTTTCAGCATTCGTTCGTTGGCTAAGCGCAGGTTAGGTAAGTCTTTAATCCGACTCGGGCCGGTCTGACTTTTCTTTTCCTTGTCCTGTTTAGCGGCTTCAAAAGACTGCTGTGCGTGTTCGATAATTTTTTCCGGCGCATCCCACCACTCCTCAGGAATTGCGAAGTGTTTGGTGACGACCGGAAAGCCACGCTTTTTGTAAACGTATGGGCTGAGGCCTGCTTGTTTAAATTGTTCTTCGTTTTCGGCATTGGCACGCAGGTGAAGTTTGTCGTTAACAACTAACGCAAACATGGTTTCGCCTGAGAAAATCCCAAAGCCACCAAACATTGAACGTGATTTTACATTTTCAAAACATTGAAACAGTCGAAGAGAATCTTTAAGTACTGGTTTGTCCATGCTTCTTTCTCGGTGAAAAATTTCTCGAGTCACCTAACAACAGAGCGAGGATTCAGATTAGCAAAATACGAAGAAAAGCAATGTCAGGGATTTGTCAGGATTCTGAACATGACTTCTTGCTACATCCATCGGCAACCCCGCTACCATAAGTCCACTTAGTTATTGATAATTAAGCTACTCTTAGGCCGGAGGCTTTGCGTCCCATCCTTTCGAATGGTTTGCCTTGTTCGTGACATTAATAAGCATATCTCAGAAGATATTTTTGAACTTGGTCCCATTTTTAAAAGTGTGATACCGCTCCCATAAATAGATTCTAAAGCCTGCTAGAGAAAATTTAAAACTTATTAAATTTTGAACAGGTTGATTGGGATTGGGCCACATTTAACACGTTATACGCTTTGAGAAATTGAGAATGTAAAGCTTCTGTCAGGGGAAGGTCAAAATTGCAACAAAAAACCGATAGCAAGCTATCGGTTTTTTTGAATGGAAAAATTGAAGTGGTTATGAAATCAGGTGTTTAGGTTCTTAACTGATTTTCGAACCACCAACTCAGGTGCCATTTCAAAGATCCGGCGCTCATGTTGTTTGTCTTTCACCCGCGCCATCAGGATTTCAATGGCTTTCTTACCCAGCCGTTGTTTCGGCTGGTGGATGGTGGTGAGCGGTGGTGAGAAGTACGGCGCCAGGTCGATATTGTCATAACCGATAATGGAGACATCATCCGGTACGCGCAGACCCGCTTGCTCAAACGTACTGATCAGCGCCATCGCCATGATATCGTTAAAGCAAAAAATCGCGGTCGGGCGCTCTTCCATGGCAATGAATTGCTTGGCAGCCGCCACGGCAGACTCACACTCGAAGTCACCTTCAATCAACCAGTCCGGATTGACGCTCAGATTGGCTTCAGCCATGGCTTTATGGAAGCCTTTGAGGCGTTCGCGGCAGGTGAGTTTTTCACTGTGACCGGTCAGGCAGCCAATTTTCTGGTGGCCGTGTTCAATAAAGTACTTGGTCGCGACATAGCCACCCAATTCCGCATTGTCCTGGATCTTGTCGGTGTGCGGGCTCTCCGGACCCCAGTCCATGACCACCATCGGCAGATCTTTCTGGCGCTCGAGCAGGGCCAGCAGTTTATCGTCCAGATCGGAACACATCACCAGTAATCCGTCGACCCGCTTTTCAGCCAGCATGCGCAGATAGTCACGTTGCTTTTCCAGGTTCCCTTCGGTGTTACACAGGATCAGCGTGTAGCCTTCGCCATAGCAATATTCTTCAACCCCATGTACAACTTCGGCAAAGAACGGGTTGGTTGATTTGGTCACCAACATGCCGATGGTTCGGGTGGTGTTACATTTCAGGCTACGCGCCACGGCACTTGGGGCATAGTTGAGCTCGTCTACGGCAGCCAGAACTTTCTTCTGGGTTGCTTCTGCAACAAACCGGGTTTTATTGATCACGTGAGACACTGTTGTGGTTGAAACACCTGCCAAACGTGCAACATCTTTAATCGTTGCCATACTTATTCTTCTAATAATTCAAAGCGGGCCTGGGCCCATTTCTCTTCATTGATCTGAACAGCATTCAACAGCCGCGCACCAAACTGAATAAGTATCTGGTTTGCTTCTTGGAGTCAGGCCAGATACTTGTTCAGTTTGGCATGATGATCTGCGTTCACAGAGATCATCATGCTGTTTCATACTGCGTATAAAACGTCAAAAAGCCGCTTCTCTTCCGAGCGGCTTTCTTGTTCTTCTCGCCTTTCAGGCGTTGCATTGTGTAATCGCTTGCGATCACATTCTACTGAGTGTAGCGCACAGTGCAACGTTTCTGTATCGCAAGGTAGTAATTCTTGATAGATATCAACAAACTCACTGCAAATTTTCTCAAATTGGATGCATATCTGGTGGTGTTTTTCATCTCGGCCATCGCTTCTCCCGGGGAAACCGGGAGAAGCGTGCCGGTGTTTATGCCGGTTGGACAGGCTTGCTTATCCTGCGGGTATCACGACCGGAAAATCTTGGGTCGGATGTTTGCTGACGTGGACCGGCCAGCCATAGACCCGCTGGATGATTTCGGGCGTTAAAGCCTGCCATGGCGTGCCATCAGCCTGTACTTTGCCTTGATTGATGATCACTAACCGATCGGCATATTGGGCGGCCAGATTGAGATCATGGATCACCACAATGACAGCAGCACCGGACCGGGCCAGCTCCCGGGCCACTTGCAAGGTCCGGTGCTGATGCGCGAGATCCAGGGCGGATGTCGGTTCATCCAGCATCAGGATACATTGCTCGCCCGCATGGCTGAGCTGGGTCAGCACCCGGGCCAGGTGAACCCGCTGTTTTTCACCGCCGGACAGGGTGGGGTACAGTCGGTCCTGAAGTGACAGGACATCGACCCGGCTCATGGTTTCAGTCGCCAGCGCTTGGGTGTCTTTTTTCGTCAGTTGCAGTGGGAGGCTGCCCAGCTCAACCACTTCCCGCGCTGTAAACGCAAAAGTCAGGTTGCTGTGTTGCGGCAGGACCCCAAGGTGTCTGGCGAGCATCGCCGGGGCATAGGTTTCCCGATCCTGACCGAAAAAATGTATCGTGCCGCCGCCGTCGGCTTCGCCACTCAGCACCTTGAGCAGACTGCTTTTCCCGGCCCCATTCGGACCAAGCAAAGCGGTCAGTTCGCCGCTGGCAAGACTCAGGCTGAAGTCATCAAGCAGTGTTTTGCCGCCCAGGGTCAGGTTGAGCGAGCGGGCTTCAATCGCTGGTGCCGTTTGCGTTGTTGCAGAGACAGGGTTCATGGCGATATTCATGACATTCTGCCTCGTTGTTTGACCAGCATGATGATAAAGAACGGCGCGCCGAGAATAGCGGTAATGATTCCGACCGGCAGTTCCGTCGGGGCCGCCACGACGCGGGCCAGCATATCGGCCACCAGCAACACCAGTGCGCCCAGCAGGGCTGAGAGCGGGAGCAGGATTTTATGGTTCGGGCCGCACAGCATCCGGCCCAGATGTGGGATGATGAGCCCAAGGAAACCGATCACCCCGCTCAATGAAACGCAAATGCCAACACCCGCGGCACAGAGCAGGATCAGGCGACGCTTGAGCCGCTGGACGTTGACGCCCATATGCCGCGCTTCCGCCTCCCCCAGCAAAAATGCATTGAGACCATTGGCGTCCTGATCAAACATCAGCACCAGCACACCAAGTGTGACAAATGCCAGGATGATCCCCGGCCAAGTTGCCCCGGCCAGCGAGCCCATGCTCCACAAAGACAGATCCCGCAGCGCTTGATCATCGGCCAGATAGTTCATCAGCCCCATCGCAGCACCGGAAAGCGCCGCAATGGCTACCCCGGCCAGTAGCATCACGGTGACAGAGGTGCCGTTTTTATCGGTCCCGAGACGGTAAACCAGATAGGTGCTGACCGCACCGCCGATAAATGCAAACACGGGCACGGTTCCGAGGGTTAGCAGCAAGGGATAACTCGCAGCCAACGGCGCAAACACGACAATCGCCAGCGCAGCCCCCAGGCTCGCCCCGCCGGAGACGCCGATGATGCCGGGATCTGCCAGCGGGTTCCTGAACAGGCCTTGCATGACCGCACCGCACAGAGCCAGGATGGCACCCACGGCAATACACAGCAGCGTACGCGGCAGGCGGATTTGGTGGATCACAATCTGAATATGTGCCGGAAGCTCGGCCTGCCAGGGCAGTAATGCCTTTAGGCTGTCGCTAAAACTAATCCCCATCGGGCCGACAACCACCGAGCTGGTGATCGCCACGGCCAGACTCAGCAGGCCCAGCGGGAAAATAATGGCGGCAGGAATGCGTTGAAACTGCATAGTGGTGAATTTCGGCTCTGTTAGTGTGGGTAGAACACAGTGTTTAAACGTTCGGCTTCGCTCAGGCTTTTCAAGCCCAGCCCGCCAATCAGCGCGGTACCATCGATGGTGGCGATGGCTTTGTTCTGTCCGGCCGGGGTGGCGATCAGCAGCGGCATTTGTTGTAACAAATCATCCGCGCTGCTAAGGTTGGCCATGGTTCGGGAACTCAGCAGAATGATATCGGGTTGCATCTCGACCATGGCTTCCACGGAAATAGGCTTGTAGGACTCGACGGCTTCGGCAGCCGGATTCACCCCACCGGCTAAAGCGATCACGGTATCGGCGGTGGTGTTGCGGCCGGCCACACTGGCCGGACGGCCTTCGCGGATCAACAAAAACAGGACTTTCTTCGGCGTTTGAGTTTGTGCCAGGTTCGCTTTGATAGCCGCCAGTTTCACCTGGACGTCTTCACGCAGTGCTGCCGCTTGAGTTTGCTTGCCGGTGAGCTCGCCGACCTGGTCTATTCGGATCAGCAAATCGTCCACGGTTTCCCCGGAGTTGAGGATATTCACGGTGATCCCGGCCTGGCGGAGCAGGTCCAGGGTCGATTTCGGCCCCATCTCGTTCGAACCCAGCAAACGGGTCGGATTTAATGCAATCAGGCTTTCAGCAGAAAGCTGACGGTGGTAGCCCAGCGTCGGCACTGAAGGTTCGACTAACGGCTTGCTGGTAATATCTACCGCTGCGATTTGCGACTGGGCACCGAGTGCATACATGAGTTCGGTAACGGCGGCCCCCGCACTGATGATCCGTTCATTGGCCCAGGCCGAGCTTGCCGTGAGCAGGAGTGCGGTTGCCAGAGCAATACGCTTCATGATTTATCCTCTTCCATTAAAAGTTGTGTGGCTTTGATATCCTGCTGCTGCAGGAACGCGAGCAGTTTGAGCATGTGTTCGACCGAACCGGATTTGTCTGCTCCGATCACCACGGGTTTGTCCGGATGTGTCTTGACCTCATTTAACAGGGCTTGGCTGAAAGCATCCCAAGTCTCGAATGGTTTGCCTTGCAAGGCCCAATACGGTGCATGTGCCATGAGGTTGATCGTGACCGGATCGGCCTCGGTAGTTTGCAGTGCCCGGGTGTCGGTTTGCGGCAGCTCGACTTCCAGCGACTGCAACTTCACGCTGGCCGTGAGCAGCAGGAACACCATCACGATGAAAATAATGTCGATCAGCGGGGTCAGATCCGGTGTCAGCTGGTCCTCATCCCGGGAGTTACTGGCGACCCGGATCATGGTTGTGTCTCGCCGGTTTGGGCCGTCGCTGAAGCTGTCACCTGGTTCGGGTTGGCCGGGTTCAGGCTCAATCCTTCAAGCCACAGGTTGCAATAGTTCAGGGTGTGTTCCATTTTGGCTGTGATCTGATCGGCCCACAGGCCCAGCAACTGGGCACCGGTAATGGCGGGCAGCGCGATAATCAGACCGGCGGCTGTGGTGCGCATCGCCAAGCCCAGGCCGTCGGCCAGATCGCCCGGAGTGACTGAGCCTGTGGTGGCCGCAATCCCTTTGAACATTTCAATCAGGCCCAGCACGGTGCCGAGCAGTCCGATCAGCGGACTGATCACGCCAATCAAAGTCAGCAATCGTAGCCCGGAGCGTAAATTGGCCCGCTTCTGCTGGAGCCAGATCCCGGCAGCATCTTCACGTAGCGGTTTGTCAAAGTGGCGGTAGGACAGCAGCATCGCAATGCCCTGATAGAGCAGGGGGCGCTTGCCGTGCAGGGACTCGGCCAGTTGAGTCAGGCCTGCTTCATTCTGGCGATCTTGCTCTGCCAGCAGGGCATTAATCTTACGACGGCCAACGCCGGTGCACAGCATGACCTGCAGACTGCGCTCCAGCAGGATCATCAGGGTCAAGGCTGAGCAGAGCAGCAGCGGCCAGGTCATCAGGCCAAATTGGGTTTGAAGTTGCGCGATGGTGTTCATGTGTTAGTCCAGTTGAAAGCGAACAGGGATTTGCACACGATGCGCAATCGCTTGTCCGTCGACGATATGGGAGGAAAAGTGCCAGCGCTTGATTGCTTCCAGCGCGGCCTGATCCAAAATTTCTGCCCCGGAGGATTTCACCAGAAGGTGTCTGATCTGCTTGCCGTTTGGATCAATCCAAACTTCAACCTTGACCACCCCCTCAATGCCACGACGTTTGGCCAGCGATGGATAGGTTAGTGGGCTGGGACGGGTGGCGAAGCTTGGTTTCGAAACCATTTTGGGAACGCTGTTGACCCCGGCTGTCGCCTGTGCAGCTTGCGGTGGTTGCTGGGAATCCGGCCTGGACTGAGTCTCGGCATTTGTTGTCTCCGGCTTGTCTTTTGGCGTTTCGATCGGCGTTTTCACGACTTCCTGAACAGGCTGCTGAACCGGTTCTGGCTGCTTGACTACAGGCTGCGGTTGTTTGGCTTGAGCCATGGGTGTGCGTTCGATATGCATGTCGGCAACCGGCTCGGCTTTTTTCACCAGCTTTTTGACCCGGCTTGTTTCCGGTTGCGGCTTCGTTTTGACCGGAACTGGTGGCGCTTGGGTTTGAACCGGCGTGGTTACCGGCTTCGATTCCGGTTGCTGAACCGGCGGTTTAACCTGCGCCGGTTGCGCCGGAGGTGGGGGGGCGACCAGATTGACAGACACCTGGGTGGCATGGGTGCCCGTCGGCATCGCCATCGCCACACGATTGGGTACGGCAGAGAGCAGCACACCGTGAACCAGTATGGAGACAGCGCCAGCGATGACATAACGTGTCGAGTTCATTTGGGTGGACCTACCTTACGCTTGCTTTTGAAACCGGATGTTGTAGAACTATGTCTTTGAATTAGAGCTATGTTGTTGAATAAGAGCAATGTTGTTGAACTGTGTCTTCGCCCAAGCTCGATATAGTGAAAAACAGGAATTAACCATTTGTTATCTATCGATATTTTATATAGATAGACTTATCAACATGGCTTTCCGGGACGAAGGTTTTCACATTATCCACGAAACGCGAATAATATCAATTATCATTTGCAATGTTGTTTTCGGGTGATTATGATGCGTGCAAATACGATCCGCTATTCTGTAGAGGCATGCGGCGGTGCTTTGTTGATTGGAATCGATGCGTGAGTCGGCTGTCCCGAAAGCAAACAACGACCATGGTCAATTCGCCGATTTGTGCCTTGAAGCGTGACATCGTCAGTCGAACCATCATGCACTGTCAGCAATCCCTTCTGGCTGCGACAGTGTGATTCGGAGAGAAACAGTGTTTGAAAAAATATCTTTAGAGGCCTTGAAGATCCAAGTTGCAGAGATGCTGGCAGCTAATCCGGGACTGCATGCGGTGCTGATTGCCCAGGAGCTGGCGATCACCGAAGGGGAGGTGATTATGGCTTTCCCGCCAGAATGGGTCGAAACCCTACCGGGCGAGCATGCCCAGGCAGTGCTGGAAGCCTTGCCGTCCTGGGGACCGATGACCACCATTGTTCATTCCATGGGTTCGATTTTCGAGATTAAAGCGCCTTTCCCGAAAGGGAAGGAAGCACGTGGATTTTATAACCTGATGGGGAAAGAAGGTGAGCTCCATGGTCACCTTCGTCTGGAAAACGTCAGCAACGTGGTTTTGGTCAGCAAACCGGCGAACGGCAACGCCAATTATTTTATCGGATTCCTGGCGGAGAATGGCGAATGTATCTTTAAGGTGTATTTGGGGCGTGATAAACAACGCCAGCTGTTCCCGGAGCAAATTGAAAAATTCAAACAACTCAAACAACAAATTCTTGGAGAGTAACGATCATGAGTGATGTGAAACAAGAGCGCCTGCAAAACCGCCTGGGTCCGGAAATCAAAGAATTTCGTGAAGCCTGCCAGACGCTGCAACTGGCGACGGTGGATGCCGAGGGGAAGCCAAATGTCAGCTACGCGCCGTTTGCGCTGTTGGATGATGGTTACTATGTATTGATCAGCCAGATTGCCAAGCATGCGCGCAACCTGTTGGACAATCCTCAGGTGTCGCTGATGATGATCGAAGACGAAAGCGCTTCAAAGACCATTTATGCTCGTAAGCGACTGACGTTTGAAGCCAATGTGGTTGTGGTTGAGCGCCAGAGCGAGCGTTGGCTGGCAGCCATCGCCGGCCTGAAAGCGCGTTTCGGTGAGATTGTGGACGGTTTGAGCGGTCTGGAAGATTTCACCCTGTTCCGTCTGGAACCGACCCAGGGCCTGTTTGTGAAAGGCTTTGGTCAGGCGTTCCAGGTGAGCGGTGACGACCTGGTGGATTTCGTTCACTTGCAGGAAGGCCACAAGCGGATTCAAGATGGCACTGAAGTGACTTCGACATCCGAAGAAGAGCTGTAGTTTTTGCTTTAACAGAGAATTTCAGGGCCTGTCGATACTGTCGACAGGCCCTGTTTGTTTCCGGGGCGGTATGGCGGATGTTGGGCACAGGCTCAACGTGTGAGATACACTTAAAACAGCGGTATCGAAGGGAGGACGGATGATGGTTGAAAAACGCAAACTTCCAGTCCGACAGTCATGGCAACATGCAGATAAAACTAAGACGGTGCAGCGGATGAGCATGCATGAGGGCATCGCCACATGGTACGACTGCTGCGTCTGTGAAGCCGAGCCGTACTGGGCCGAGGTCGCCGAAGAGCTGGGGATTGAGCTGAGTGACGATGAAGCCGGTGAACCCCGTTAACCATCCCTTGAAATCAAAGCGAGTCCACTGTAACGGGGGAAGTGCAAAGTCGTCCTAATACTTTTAGGCATTGGAACGGGGTCTTCTTTGCATCTGGTAGTTCGTTAGGTGCTCGTTGAAATGAATCTCGCTCACCAATTTAAACCCAAATTTTTCATAGAATGGAATGTTCCGTTGATTGAATGTATCCAGAGAACAGATTAAATTTTCCCGATCAAACCTTTCCAGTTCGGGGGTTAACAGCAAAGAGGCGATGCCTTGGTTCTGAAAATCTGGTGACACAAATAGCAAGGAAAGATATGCATCTGAAGATTGGTATAGCTCTTTTTGCTTGGCTTCCATCTTCTGAAAAGGTTTATTCATGTCGACAAATCTTTGGATACATCCGGATAAAATCAGTCTCAATTGTAACTGAATGCTTTTGATTAAAGACTTATGGCCTTTTGGGCCCAGGTGTAACCAAACAGCGCCTGCATTTGGAATCTTGTTGTTGATATATTGTGTTCCATAGTCATTGTTCGTGATCATGTCGAAAATGATACGAATTACCTTTTTTCTAACTGCCAGATCATCAGATAAGAATCGATAGAGTGGATCTTCAAGAAAGGCATCTTGCATGGTCACAATGAACTGTTCTTTCTCATGGCCGCTGATGAGTTTCATCGCGATCTCCCTCTATTCCCATTGGTATACCGCATGGTATCCACACTGCCAATGACACTGAAGATGCTGTGCGAGATTACCTGCCTTGAATACATGTGGTACGTGTTACAGATAGATACCATTTGCTCTTAGCTGTGCTTTCAAATCCAGCAGTTTAATCTGAGTCAAGACCAGGGTGCATAGATTGATCACGCCACCTGAAATTAACAGCCCCGCAGACATATAACCGAGTATCCCGTAGGAAGAGGGCAAGATTAAGAAAGCTGAGAAGAAAACAAGAAAGCTCGAAAGCGCGAGTTTCGTTTCACCACAATTGAGCGTGCAAGAGTTGGACGCTTCGTTCCAGTCGATATTAATCTTTGTACTAAGACTGCTGAACTTGAAACGGATGGTATTATCAGACCGATCATATTTGAGACGATTGTTTCTTAAGGTATCTTCAATGTCCTGCAACATATTATGCGACTCATCATTCTTCAGATATGTCAGCAGATTATGACTTCATGAATAAAAATCCAGTGCTAAATGTTTAATCTTCGATCCGGTTCTAATGAATCAATCAAAAGAAGCGACATATACGGGAGAAGCATGATTTGACTGATACGCCGTCACAGGTACTGCTAAGTCAATCTCGACATGGATATGAACCAATAACGACGTTTATAATCGTCATCGATTGATCTGTCTTTAAACGCCTGGGGATTTTGGTTCAGTTCTTCTTTTGTTTTCTTGAATGATGAACAAATGGTCCAGAGTTCACAAATAACGCCGGTAATAAAATTGAATAAGATAAGTTGTTCTATTGATGTTCCTTACCACATTGCCGCGAACAGGCATAAAATAAGAATGGCGCTAACCCTGGAGCAGTGTGACCTGACGATATGACTTCGTTCACGTCTGTGCAGAGTGCGGTCTGAATAGACTCTGACACCGAACTATTTATATGTGTTTATAGTTCGCATTCGACTGGCGAAGAAAGTAAACCGCAAAGACAAGTCCCAGCGAAAAGCTAACTACATGACCTGGCTTGGGAAGGTGGTTTTCCGCGTAAATCAGGTCGAGGGTAAATGCGGGTAATATTGTCAACGCTAATACAGACAATATGAACTTGCTTTTGAGTTGACCGCTGATATACAGGACTAGCCCGACTGCAGCCAAAGCTAAAATGGCTTGAGAGCCACCAGTGCCTAAATTCCATGGTGCGGGAACCGTAAACGTACTGACGAAAGTCCCGGCAGCCCCTGCAAACAACCAGATGAAAATAAAAGGCAGGCTGCCAATTCGACGTTCAAGCAGATAACCCAGCGCAAGAAGTGACAGCGCATTGTAAAACATATGGACTTGCTTGACGTGAATGAGCTGAGATACGACAGGCCGCCACAGCTCAAAATCGGCAATATGTTCGATTGTGTAACCACCGAATGGCTCTAAATCCGATACTTTAATTTTCCCGAAAAACATCCCTGAAATAAGGTAATTCACAGTCAGAGAGGTGATGATTGTGGTAATGACCAGAATAATGGTCATGTAAGGCATTTGCTTTATCTGCATTTTATGACTTCTTTGTGATGAATTCATGGTATGGGGCTTCGATCACCAAGTGCTTCGCTTTGATCTCATGAATTTCGGTTTCTGCTGAGTCACGATTTCTGGCATGACGATAAAATGTTTCAGGTCTGCTTTGATACCATCATCTGAGATAAAGAATAAAACATGAGATACCCGTTATTCCGTATCGGTGACTGACACAAGTGACCCTTTAATTTTGATCTCATCACGGATGTAGGTTGGGACATCAAGGATTGCTTCCAGGCTGGCCCATGAATATTTTGGCTGACTGTTAATGACGTCATTTAACTCATCATAGCTGACGCCAAAAAAGCGTGATGCTTTCATCAGGCCATTAATAAATTGCTTCTTTTCAAGCTTCGCTGCGGTGTGATCCAAGGGAATTGCGCAATATTCTTGAAATTCGTGTCTCAAATAATCGAAGAATTCAGTTTTTTCCATATCCATTTGAATCGTCCGGCGTTCACATCGTTGCAGGGCACTATATCTTGATTCGCCGAAGTCATGCAATGGCGACCCTGGGGCGTTCGTCGCCATTTTGGTAGAAAAATAGTGTGCCCCAGAAACTTAACATTGAGTATCAAAAATCTCCGGGAGCGACCTGCAGGCACGTCAGGCCCGCTTCTCTCCAGAAATCCACCACCAGGTTTCGGTCATCCAACACGAGCCATGGCGAATAGCCGTCTTTCTGAATCTTCGCCAGCAATTCTTGTTTTACCCGCGCATCAGATTCAGCATCCTTTCCCGCCGGCCGAAGATAGACGTCATCATAGGGAATACAATGTTTATCCAGCCAGTCCAGTGTATGCTGCCGATGGCTATCCGGTCTGCCACTACAGATGAGGACCGCTTCCCCGTTCTGTGCCAGATGATTCACGAGCTTCACAATATTGACGACGGGCAGCGCATCTTGCATGTGATTAAAAAACAGATCCCAGTCTTTGGTCTCACCTAAAACCCAAGGTTTCACGATCTCCGGATTAAACTCTGCAAGTGTGCCATCTACATCAACGACGATACAGCTTTTAGTCATATGAATTACTCCGTGTTCATGCTTTGTTGCCACCCATATGTTTCAGCTTGGTCCGGCCAGAAGCGAACGGGCGTCGCATTGGGGATTCTAGGGCCAGCTGGAGAACCGGTGAGATGAAACTGAATTGCCCGATAGACGCCGGAATGCGCAATGATCAAGGGGTGTTCGTAATTGTGAAGGATAGTATTGAGTGCCGTGGTTACCCGCTCGATAAAATCTTGCCACGGCTCGCCACCAGAGGGTGTTTCCTGATAACAGACTGGCTTTGTGAGAGCGGTCATTTCTAATGCTCCCCAGTCACGTTCCGTGAGGCCCGGTTCCGTTACAAAACTCGCATCAGGCAGGGCGAGTCGGGTTGTCTCTATCGCCCGCTTCATGGGACTGGAGATGACCGTCATATGGTCGGTTTTGATGGCCGCCAGGTTGTTTCTGGCATTGATCGCTTGCTGTCTGCCCATGGCATTGAGCGCGATGTCTGTCGCACCACAAAACAGGTGGTTCTGATTCGCATCTGTTTCACCGTGACGCATGAAAATAAATGGCTTACGCATAAGTTGCATTGAAGGGGCTCCAATATGAATGATTATGAATCTTGCTGTCACCCAGTTGAGTCTGAAGAGAAGAAAGATCCGGATGAAACAGGGGAATGACTGTTTCGCATCCCAGATGACGAATAAGTCGTGCATTGTCAGAAAATGTCGGGTGGACATTCCACCGAATAAAGCGAGAGGGCCTTTGTTGGTAAATTGCCTTGACCAAAGGGCCCATATAGCCCGTGAATATGATCTTCTGTAAAGCATCGTGCTTCTGGTCGAGCAATGTTTTGGCCAGCCCGCAGTCTAAATCAGCCGAGCCTGCAAGAATGATATCGGACGAACGGATATCCGATGGATGCTCGATGACTCGAATGGATTCTGACAGGGCCTTTAGTTGCGCTTGTTGTTCTGGTTGAAGCCCGATGTCGTGTTGCGCCATCGCCTGATTGATGTGCCTAAAGCCGTTTCTGTCGATGCAAACTTGCGCCGGGTATCGGGTTGCCAGCCACATGGCCATTTCTATGCCGCGGCCGGAAGCGGGGACAGGTAGTAGAACGGCACCGGATTTATTGTGTTGTGTTAACGCTTCCTCAAACAGCACTTTTTGATGATTCATCGGGGAGTCATAGTTTCCGTAGGACATATCGAGCAGCGCCACCTTGGCTGGTGGTGGTAAATCAAACCGAAATAGCTCGGATTCAAAACAGAAATCACCGCTGTAAAAGACACCCCCGTCGATATCAAAATGAAACCAGATCCCGCCCAGGGCATGTCCGGCCGAGCCGGTGCGTACGGTGACGCCCATAATGTCGGTGCATCCCTGAACGGGAAGCACATGAATGTTCTCCCGATCGGGGAGCTGTGAAGCGACAAATGCGGAGCAGTAGACGGGAATGTGTTGAGGTATTTGACCAATCCCACCGATGTGATCCACGTGATCATGACTGATAAACACCGCATCGATATCAGCAGGACACGACCAGGGGACATCAGCGGTTCCAATGCAGGCGCCGGCATCGAGCAAGAATCGCTGATGGGGCGTGTTGAGTATGATGGCTGCGGGGGCTTTCGGTGCCAGGCCGCTCAGAATTTCAATCGACTTCATCATGCGACATCCACCCGCCAGCCTTGTTCTATCTCTATATTCACCAACGAGCCTTGTGGCAAAGCGGTATGGTGGTAGCAACTCACGGACTGCTGATCATCAGCAAAGCGCAAGGTCAACAGGTAGCGCTCCCCTAAAAACACGCAGTCTGTCACTTGTGCTGGCGTGCCCGTATTGGTGATATGAATATGCTCGGGACGTATTAAAACGGGCTGCTGGGTTATGGGCTGCTGAATTGTGGAAGCAGTCAGAGCAAAATCCTGATTTTTCAGGAGCCTGTCGCTCTGCGTATTCACGGGGAGGTTGATGACACTCCCTTTGCCAATAAACTGAGCTAACCACGACGTTTCTGGTTGTTGATAAAGCGACTCGGGCGTGCCCCACTGAACTAAGCCGCCCTGATGCATCACCGCGACATGGGTTGCTAGCGCCATCGCTTCGGCCTGATCGTGCGTGACGAAGACAAATGTGGCGCCTGTCTCACGGTGAAACTCTCTGAAGCTTTCTTCCATTGTCGCTCGCAGATGTCGATCAAGGTTCGCCAATGGCTCATCGAGCAGTACGACTTCGGGCTCTGCGACGAGACAGCGAGCCAGCGCGACTCGCTGACGTTGACCACCGCTGAGTTCCTGAACTTTTCGGTTTTCGTAGCCACGCATATCGACAATTTCCAGCATCTTTCTTGCTGCTTTTTGAGCTTGTGGAGATGGCAGCCCTTGAACTTTCAAGGGGTAAGCGACGTTCTCAATCACGGTCATATGGGGCCATAACGCATAGGATTGGAACACCATACTCATACGGCGTTTTTCGGGCGCAACCGCGACACGGCCATCATCCAGAACCATGCCATTCATGGTCAGCCTTCCCGAGGTCAGATGCTCTAAACCGGCGATCATTCGTAGCGTGGTTGTTTTACCGCAGCCGCTCGGCCCGAGTAAGGCACAAAATGCACCATCAGGGATGGTGAGCGATAAATGATCAACGGCTGTTTGGTTCCGGAACGTTTTACAAACATCTTCAAGGATTAATTCTGCCATGGGATCACTCCTTTGGGTAAAAAGCGAGAGAAGCTGTTGAGCAACCACATGACGGCTGCGACCAGCAAAACGACGATGACTGACACGGCAGAGGCGAGCACTTTATTACCACTTTCGTCCAGGTTGAAAATAACAACGCCAAGCGTTTCTGTACCCGCACTCCACAATAGGGCGGAGACGGTCAGTTCATTCACCGCGGTGAGGAATACAAGTAAAGCGCCGGCAAAGGCGGATGGTGCCAGTAGCGGGAAAATTATGTCTTTCAGGCGGGTGAACAGGTTTGCCCCTGCCAGTTGCGCGGCTTCTTCCATGGCGGGATCAATTTGTGTCATCTGGGTCAACACAGGCTTGAAACAAACCGCCATAAATCGCGCAAGGTAAGCAATAAAAATAATGCCTAAAGTCCCGTAAAGGCTCCATTCCAGCCAGGGGAATGGGCGGGCAAACAGGAGGATACAAGCGATTGCCAGCACGACACCGGGAAGCGTGAATGGAATATCGATCAGGCTGATCAGGAGCCGAGACTTTCTTCCCGGAAAACGCGTCGTTAAATAGGCAAGCGACACACAGAGAACAATCAAAACGCATGCCGCAGAGATGGAAAGGAACAGGCTATTTATCAATGCCGTATAGGTGGCACTTTGTCGGGAAAAAATCGTCTGGTAGGCATCAAAGGTCAATGTCTGCCAGTTCAGAGGAACGCCCATGGTCGGGATCAGAGAGCTGAAGATGAGCGCCAGCAGAGGGAGCACCAGAATCACAAAGAGCAGGAGAGCCAGCGTCATCTCTGCGGTATTGCGATAGTTCCCCAGCTGTATTTGCAGCGCCTGACCACTGTTCCCGATGAGGTGGACAGAACTGGCTTGCTGTGCCTTGTTCTGTAAATAGACAATGACATACGCCAAAATCGCCATCAGGATTGAAAGGCTGGCAACATCGTTCAACACACCGGCACCAAAATTAGCCATGTGTTGGTATATCAGCGTCGGGAGCACTAGATATGAAATCGGAATACCAATCATCGCGGCAATCCCAAAGTTACCCAGTGCAGAGACAAAAGCCAGGGCTGCGGCCGCAAGTAACGCGGGATAACAAAGCGGCAGAATAATATCCGACATCACAGCACGGGTCGAAGCGCCACACAGTCGCGCCGCCTCAATTTGCTCTTTCGGCAGGGCGATGAGTTGTGTTCTCAGTGCCAGAAATACCAGCGGTGCATGTTGAATCCCTAGCAGAAAAGCGATGCCTTCGGCGGAATAAATAGGGTTTGAACTGCCCAGCGGTGGCGCCAGTCCGATACTTTTTAAAATAGTGCTACTGGGGCCAAAAAGTTGGATCCAGCACAACGCGGTCACTTGCGGGGGGATCATCATCGGCAGCATAAACAGAAACGCCCACAGGGGTTTGAAGCGAATATCAGTTAAAGCGATCAACAGCGCGAGTAGGCCGCCAATGAATAAAGAGAGCAACATAGCCAGCGTGCTGGTATAGAAGCTATGCCAGAGTGCTTTCCAGGTTAACGGATCAGACAGCATCCGCCAGAGACTGGAGTCTACGCCATTTTTGATATTTGAGAGCGATGTGATGAAAAGTTGCAGTGACGGCAGAATGGTCAGCACACATACGATCATCAACAAGAGAAATACAAGCCCCTTATAGAGGCTTGTATTGTTCGTCATGGTTATAGTATTCATTTATATTTTAACGGTTGATGTTAATTAAATATTTTTGCGAATTGACGTTTATTTTCGGTCGCATTGTTGAGGGCACTTTTCGGGTGAAAGGCCATCATTTTAATTTGCTCGCGTGGCGGAAAACCTGCGGGTGTTCCGACGTTGTTCGACGCCGGTAAATAGCCTTGTGATCTCACCATTTCCTGACCTTGCTCCGAGAGCAGAAAATCAACAAATTTCTGAGCTGCTACTTTGTTCTGGCTGTCAGACAGAATCGCCACTGGCTCGGTCACCATACTGACGCCTTCTTTAGGGAAAACGAATTCTATCGGTGCGCCCTTCGCTTTCTCACGGATAGCAAGGTAGTCAACAATTGCACCATAGGCTTTGGTCCCGGATGAAAGTGCGTTGAGTACACCACCATTGCCGCCTTGTGCCTGAACCTGGTTATCTTTGAGTTGCTGGTAATAGTGCCAACCCATTGCTTTGTTCTCTGTTAAGGTGGCTAAATGTATCAGCGCTGCACCTGAATACAGCGGGCTCGGCATCACGGCCAGGTTTTTCATTTCAGGCTTGGTGAAATCCCACCATGAATCTGGCTTGAAGCTCGCTTGGGTATGATAAGCGATACCTGTGGTGATCATTTTTGTCCCGTGGTAATACCCTTTGGCATCATATAAAGAAGGATCATAATCTTTTTGATAACGGGAGACGTAAGGGGAGAGACGTCCTTTCTCTTTCAGGGATTCCATCGTCACGCTGTCAGCAATAAGCAGAAGATCCGGACTTTGAACGCCAGCTTCCTTTTCTGCCTGGAAGCGGGCCATTAATTTTGTTGTGCCGTCGCGGATCCAGTTCACACGAATTTCAGGGTTTGCTTTTTCAAAAGCAGCCACTGTTTGTTGAGCATCCTGATTTGGCTGGCTTGTGTAGAGCATCAGTGTTGTTTGAGCGCTCGCAGAGGCAGATGCGAGTGCGAATAGAAGCGCAGTGACTTTTTTCATACATTCCTCATGGTCTATATAACGCTGAAATTAGATGTTCTGAACTGTGTATTGGTGGTTAGTTAATCATCGGAAGATGAAATAAATAATGCATTTTAATTTCGTTTTAATGTTATTCGATTTTCTAATCGAAAATGATTTGTATAGGGGGAAACTGATGATATGTTGTTTTCAACACGATGAACCCGAAACAGAAAATACGAAGTACGAATGGGTTGAATGCTTATGCTCACTCAAGATGAACGACGTCACATTATTGTGCAGAAAGTAATTTCGGAAGGAGAGAAGAGTGTCGAGGAATTATCCCGATGGTGTCAGGTGTCACTGCAAACCATTCGGGCCGATATTCGTTTTCTAACCGAAAGAGGCAAGGTTTTCCGAACTCATGGTGGCGTCGCGGCATTTCAGCGCGAAAATGTCGAATACCATTCTCGTGAATGCCTTAACCGTGAAGGGAAAAAACGCATCGGAAAAGCGGCCGCCTCATATCTTCATCGGGCGAGTAATTGTTTTCTCGGAACCGGAACGACGGTGGAAATGGTTGCTCGTGCAATGAATAAAGAGACAGAGCTTGATGTCTTTACCAATAATCTTTACGCCGCCTCGTATTTATGTGAATACCCGAAAGTCAATATTACCATTGCCGGCGGGAAGCTCCGTAAACGTGATCAAGATATTATTGGTGGGGGTGCGTTGAATTTCTTTCAACGCTATCGGGCACAAATTGGAGTTGTCTCTGTGGGTGGGATAGATTCTGAAGGATATTTATATGACTACAACGATACCGAGGTGATGGCGCGTGAAGCGCTGTGCCGGTCTGCCCAATTTACGATATTGGTTGTCGATAGTGGAAAAATGGGCGTTGTCGCGAGTTGTCAGAATGGTCATGTGAATGACTTTGACTTAGTTGTCGCAGACTTCTCGCCAACTCAGGAAATTCAGTCTCGATTAGATGAAAAAAATACGCAATGGGAAAAGGTTTGATCTGTCTAGCAACCATGCAATACAACACAAGCAGGCTGCGGTGAGACCGCAGTAAGAACTCCTCAATCTGAGTTTGCCGTACGCAATTCTGAATGGCGATAATGACAAAGCGAAGTAGCCAACAGACTTGCTTTACCATTTATACCGAGAATGCTCATAAGTGTTATGGATTGAGGAGTAGTATTAACTATATGGTAAAGACCAAATGGCTTTAGCTTGCTTTGCAAGGTATTTTTGTCTATTGGATAGGTTTTCTTGTGACCAAACTTTGTAGCCGATCTTTTTACTTAGTTCATATCTGCTAATTTTATAAACACTAACTTTTTCACTGTATGGTTTATTACCTAACAATCTGTTTTTATCACTTTCTAGAATAGTGAAATTACCTAGTCTGTAGATAAAACTCTCTTCGATATCAGCAGGGAATTCTTCTACCCATGCCTCTGTCGGGTTTTCGGGGAGAATATGCTCTAAAGAGCCATTGTCAGCTTCATAGTCGTATGCATAACCTGATAAATGACTCTCAATTGAATAGACGATATATCTTGCTAACTTAGAGGATCTTTTAGTCCGAATGGATTTTGTTTCAAAGTTACGTTCGAAGTCATCATCAGCGACGTAAAGTGGTTTTAGTATATTAAATATATCTCTCGCGGTCTTTGCATTTCCATTATGAATGGCTTTACATGCATCATTATACTTAGATTCTAATGCATTCGGGTTTAGGCCGGAAATAACCATATATCTAAACGATATGACAGCACAAATTTTTAGAACACTTAGCCATTCATCACGGTCAAAATACAAATTTGCGTTTATTAGTAATGGATAGCATTGTGTGACATTAAATAGATTCAACTCCCTAATATGCTTTTTGACTTTATCTTCACCGTCCCATAAGGGATGATTGTGATTAGATAGGGCAGAATATATTTCAGATACTTCACTCATTTCATTCAACAGTTCAAAAGCTGCTTGCGGGTCTTTGATGTTTCGTTTTACAGTTTTAAATAGCTCTTTTTCCTGTATAACACCATTTTGCATCATCCAATAGTGTCGCAAAAACTTAGGGAATGACGAATAAGAGACGTGATTAATAGTCACATCCCAGATGTTTTTTACGTGATTTTTATCATTGTCATCTACAATAGAAAATAAGTAATTTTTTAGTAAGTCTGTTACTGAAAGATCAAGGCCACGATCGTTTAGAGTTTCGAAAATTAAATAAGCGCTAAGGTCGTCAGTCGCAGTTATTTGAATAAATAGTAAACTATCTGACATAAACTCAACAAAGTCGACTAACGTCGCTACGTCATCATTCTTGTATACCTCATCTAATAACATAGCTTTAAAATATCCAAAACACTTCCACAAAAGTTTATTGCTTTTAACTTCGGATTTAATATTTACTGGATTTCTGAAGTTTGTTAGATATGTTGAAAAAAATGGATTGTTAGTTTCATTTAGCTCAATTTTATTTTCATAGTTTAGAGACGATAACGACTTCTTTCCTACAAAGTCATTAATTAGTAATTCAACTCTCTTTGAATTATTTTCAATGTCGACCTCATTCTTGATTAAGTCTTTTATTATGTCAACTACGGCTAGTATCAGTACTGTTAGAGTGGTAAGTCGTTGTTGTCCATCAATGATATCGTACTTTTTTTTGTCTTTTGAAACTAAAACAATTGAGCCCATATAGTGCTTAGAGTTACTTTTTCTGTTCGTTTCTATATCAAGCCATAGATCATTCCAATTACTTTCATCCCAAGAATAATCTCGTTGGTATAGTGGTACTGCAAACTTATTATCACCTTTTATAATTCCAGCAAATGTGTCTGTTTCAGCATTCAAGAAATTTTCTGCCGACATATTCCCCCCTTTTTATTAAACCTAGCTGGCTAATACTAGTTGTGAATTATTCACTATGCTCATTTCCCCACAGCTACCGCATGGATCCTTTCGCACACTATATCCAAAAATTGATTTTACTTTCAGTCGGTTAGATCACTAAAACGGTATGGTACGGATGTAATGGCTCCGGGCAAAGGAAGCATCTCTGTTTAACGAGATCTCGTATGCACCGGGGATCACGACGAAAGCCTTGTCTTTTCAGTCGGATAGGTTCGCCACTGTTGTGCAAAGTAAGCAATGTCTGTGCCGTGAAGGCTGAAGGAGAAGGGCGGTGGGATATCTGAGTCGATGGGCGTTCAGGTTGCAGGGTGAAAATTTGAAGATAGGACGGTTATAACGAATCAAACCCCTGCCAGCGCTGAGCTGGCAGGGGCTTGTGGGGGAGGTGGAATTAAAGTTTGTTTCGCTTACTGGATTTGCTCAACCAGGGTGTTGAGTTCTTTCACCAGCGCTTCGGTGTTCGGATCCTGATCTTTCATCGCGATTAGGGTTTCTTGTTGCAGCTTTTCCTGCATGCCCATCAGCTGTTTGTCTGAGATCATTTGCTGACGTTGCTCCGCCATTTTGTTTTTGGCGTCAATGAAGCTCTGGATCAGCTCGCTGCGCTCTTCTTTTGACAGCTGTTCAGTTTGGATTTTGGTCTGGATTTCCTGCGCCTGGGTGACAAACGCTTCCGGATCGTAACCAATATCTTTGGCTTTTTGCTCAAACGCCTGCTCCAGCTGTTTGGCCTGCGCCGCTAGCTCTGGATTCGACTGCATCGCCTGCTGGCGGATGCTGGTGAGATCGCGCTGGATCGCATTAATACGCTCGACGGTCTCCTTCGGCGGGGTGGCGGTTTTGTTGGCCAGGCTGGCGTTGGCCTGCGGCGTCAGCATCATGGCAAGGAGAACCAGAGGCAGTGACAGGCTGATGAACCAGCGCTGCGCGGATGATTTCACCGACAGCGAACGGGCAATACTTGAACGGGTATTGGTCATGACAGATACCTCTTGCTATATCAATTGATCGCTCAATGAGCGTGGTATGGCAATTAATGTAGCGAAGCGCCGGGCGGGAAATGTCAGTGATGTGTCATGAAAGCTGTGTCTTTGCTGAACAGCTGGTCATTTCAGGTTGGGAAGGCGGCAGAAAAAAGCCGGCACGCAGGGTGCCGGCAAACAGTCTGGAGATTGTTGCTGGTTATGCTTCCTGGGCTTCACCGGCCAAAAAGGTGTGGTCAAGCCGACAAAAGGCGAGCAGCAGGTTGACGGCAGCAGCGTAGAAGCCAAACGGATCCCGCGACTGGCAAGCCTGGGCGAATGCCGGCAGCCAGTTGAGCAGCATGCTCTCAAGAAAGGTTAGCTGCGCCTGCATCAACGGCTCTGCTGCTTGCTCATCAGCTTGCTGATTGGCGCGGATAATGAGGTTCCCCATGAAATCCAGCTCAACGGCAAGGTGATCTGCCGGTTCGTTAAAGTCCTTGCGCTGGGCAATGTCGTAGCGTTCAAGCCACTGATTCATCTCTTGCGCCGGTTGGTCATTGAGCAGGCCGCTCTGGCCGACGTAGATCGACGCATAAGGCAGGGCGCCGGTTTTCGGGGTGCTGAGAAACAGGCCGCAGAAATCTGCCGCTAGCTCCAGCTGCGCATCGGCACGGGTTGCCAGACGTTGCAGCGCGTTTTGGAAATCTTCTGCTGGTTGCTTGAGCTCCGGCGTCATGGCCAGACCGGAGAGAAATGTGAGGATCTCGCCGCTGTGATAGTGGTTGAGATCTTCAGCCGTCAGCTCGCGTGAGAGCAGGGAAGACATCCACCAGTAGATTTCCGCACGTTGTTCGTTGAAAGCAATCATTTCTTGCATGGCGGCTCCTGAGTCTCGCTTGTTTGGTATTGTTCTGGGCTTTGTTCAAGGTGCTTTTCAAGGTGTTGTTTAGGGCGCTGTTGGATATGTCGCTATCTGTTTCCAGATTAGAGCACTGCGCACCAGCCCGCGTTATCGTCTTGATTATAAACCCCCGGCAGCAAAAGGCCCGCACAGGCACAAACTGTTCGGGATACGGTGCCAGACTTTCTGGCACCGTTCGCCATTGGGGTTTACCTGATTACACCGATAGATTTAGTCGAGATCCATCGCCGGGAACAGCGGGTTAATGTCGGTTACTTCCGTCGGGCCGCTGAAGCCGGTTACTGGTGGAACCGTGCCGGTGAATTTCTCAATCTCGACCAGCGCTGAGGCCGCTGAAGTAGCCTGTGCCAGTTTGGAAGAGCCGATATCCTGAGTCAGGACGTTCGGATCGCCGTAAGTACACAGGGTACCCGGCTTGCCGCCTTCCAGTGGGCTGTACCAGGCACCTTCATGGATGCGGCAAACCCCGGTTTTATAGTCGTCGGTCACGACGGCACCGGCCAGCACCTGACCCCGGTCGTTGAAGACACGCACGATATCACCGGACTGAATGCCCCGCGCTTTGGCATCTTTGGTATTGATGTAGATCGGCTCACGATCGGCCACCGCGTAGCTCGCCCGGTGCTCGGTTGAGGAGCACAGCTGCGAGTGCAGACGGTGATTCGGGTGCGTACTCTGCAAGTTGAGCGGGAACTTGTCTGAACGCGGGCCGCCGTGGCTGCGCTCTTTCTTCTCAAACCACATCGGGTGGCCCTGACAGTCGTCATAACCCATCTGGGCAATCGTCTTACAGTAGATTTCAATCAGGCCCGAAGCGGTGCCCAACGGCTCCAGGTCCGGCTCGTTACGGAACGAGGCGTGGCGGACCCAGTCCTGGCCAGCCGGAAACTCGATAAAGCCTTCACCATCCCAGAACTTGCGGAAGTTCGGCATCCGCACACCCAGGCCACGGCCTTGCAGGCGGGCACCGTTGTAAATGTGTTCGATCCACTCCATCTGGCTTTTGCCACCGGTGAACTCTTCCTCGCGGTCGAAGCGACGGCACAGATCGCGGAAAATATCGAAATCGTCTTTAGCTTCGAACATCGGGTCGACCACTTGCGGCAGGGCAATGATCCCGGCGTTCGAATGGTTGCCGTATTGCTCGATGTCGTTGCGCTCATGGGTGGTGGTCGCCGGCAGCACGATATCGGCAAAGCGGCAGGTCGCAGTCCACTGGTGATCGATGCTGATCACGGTTTCCAGCTTGCGCCAGACCTTGATCATCTTGTTGCGATCCTGGTGGTGGTGAAACGGGTTGTTGCCGCAGAAAATCGCCATTTTCATGTGCGGGAATTTCACATCATGGCCGTTCCACTGGATGGTTTTGCCCGGGTTTTCGATACAGTCGACGAATCGTGCCACCGGAATGTAAGTGGAGTACCCCTTGAACGAGCCGTTGTGGATCGGATCGACACCGGTGACACCGCTAAAGCCGGACATCAGTGGGCCGTTCGAGGTGGTTGAACCGGCATCGTTGTAGTGCCAGCCGAAGCCGAAACCGCCGCCAGGCAGGCCGATCTGACCCAGCATCGCCGCCACAACAACCAGCATCCAGGCGTATTGTTCGCCGTGCTGCATCCGTTGCAAACACCAGCCGCCGATGATCTGCGTGCGGCCACCGGCCATCTGGCGCGCCAGTGCACGGATAGTCCCGGCATCAATGCCACAGATTTTTTCAGCCCATTCCGGGGTCTTCTCGACGCCGTCTTTCTCACCCAGCAGGTAAGGCAGGAACTTGTCAAAACCAGTCGTGTAGTCGGCAATGAAGTCTTTGCTGTAGAGATCTTCTTTATACAGGGTATGGGCAATGGCCAGCATCAGCGGCACATCGGTTTGCGGGTTGACCGGGATCTGCTCGCCGCCGACGAATTTCTGGGTCTGAGAGCGCACCGGATCAATGTAGATCACTTTGATCTCTTTGTTCTTCACTTTCTCAGCCAGTTGCTGGTAGTACGCATACGGGCTGTGGTCCGGCACCAGCCAGCCCACCTGAAGGTTTTTGATTGGGTCAGAGCCCCAGATCACGATGGTGTCAGAATGCTCCAGCACCAGCGGCCAGGAGGTTTGCTGCTCATACACTTCCATGGCACCGGCCACATACGGCAGCACCACCTGAGCGGCACCGGTCGAGTAGTCGCCCATTTTGCCGAGGTAAGTACCGTGCAGGCCAATCGCGCGGCTCATCATGGTCCCGGCGGAGTGCAGTTTACCTACCGACTGCCAACCGGTATGACCGGCATACAGCGCGCTCGGGCCGTAAGACGTCTGGACACGCTCCAGCTCGTGATAGAAGAAGTCCAGCGCCTGAGACCAAGGCACGCGGACGAAGCGGTTGTCACCACGCTGAGTGGTATCTGATTTGTAGCCGTGCTTGAGCCAGTCGAGGCGAACCATCGGATATTTGACCCGGGCCGGGTTATAGACCACTTCCCGCACGCCGTTGATCATCGTGGTTGGGTGCTTGTCTTTTTCGAACGGTACGGTATCGACCCAGACGCCGTTTTCGACTTTGGCGCGGAAGGCACCCCAGTGGGAGCCGGACAGAACCTCACCGGTGAAGTTCGCTTTGGTTTCGTGGGCGGCCATGGCTTTGCGTGGCGCCAGCAGGCTGGTGCCGACCACAGATGCGGCACTGGCAGCGACCAGACCGGAGAGAAAGCGACGGCGCGTGATGCCTTGAGTTTGAGTTGGAGTCGCCATAGTTGAATCCTTTACAAAAATTTGGAGTGAATAGCGGCGGGAAGGGCTATGCTCCCGCCGCGGTTCGTCATTAGTGGGCGCCGGCGCCACCGGTGTCTTTACCGTGGTTCTGCAAGTATTTCAGCAGCGTGCGCTCTTCTGTCTTGCTCAGGCGGTAGTAGGCGCTCATGGCGTTCAGGCCTGAAATCCAGCCGTTGGCGGAGAAGTGCGCCGGATCCGGAGCTGCATGGCAGGCGTTGCAGGTTGAGCCGTACATCTGCTCGGCGTATTGCCAGATCGGTTGAATGTTGTCGATCATGTCCTCGGCAGTCACCCAGGCTTCCACCGACACCTGCTGCCAGACGATGTCGGTCGCGTGGTCGGTCTCTTCGGTGAGCACTTGTTGGGTTGCTTTCACATCGCCGCGAATGGTGGCTTTGAATACACGTTTCCCCATGTACTCGGTCATTACCCGTCCTTTGCCGGATTTTTCCAGCCAGCCGGTGATCTTAATGTTCAGCATGTTGTCCTGACGGCCCAGCACCTCAATTTCAGAAGCCGGCAGCAGCTTCCCTTGCACTTTGCCGTTGGCATCCGCAGTGGCAAACAGTATTTTCTCACCCAGTGAGTAAAGGGTTGTTGCGGTCGCGCCCTGAGCATTGGCAGTGGCTTGCAGTGCCTGGAAGTCTTTCTGGAAGCCACCGGCCATGTTTGGCAGTTCGTGGGCAATCCCTTTGTGACACTCGATACAGTTCATCTCTTCAGCGGCTGCTTTCTTCATTTCGAAGGCCGCTTTCGCCGATTGTTTGCTGTGATCCATGTCGTCATAGGAATGGCAGCTCTTACAGGTTTTCGAGTTCTGGCGACTCATGCGGTCCCACACCGTCTGGGCCATTTCGAGTCGGTGATCTTCGAATTGTTCCGGTGTATCGATTTTGCCGGTGACAAAGTGGTGATAGAGATCTTTGGCCGCTTCTAATTTACGGAACACTTTGCCTGGAAAATCTTTCGGTTGGTGGCAGTCCACGCATTGCGCCTGGACGCCGGAAGCGTTTTTGAAGTGTACCGTTTCTTTATACTCGGCGTAGTTCTGCTCCATGGTGTGACAAGAAGTACAAAACTCGATGGTTGAGGTGACTTCAAATCCTTTATGAACCACAAAGGTTCCCGCCAGGGAGATCCCAATCCCGACCACGACCAGCGCAAGGATGGAATACTTGCTGCTTGGCTTTATTATTTTTTGCCAAAGTTTTTTCATATTGGAAGATTCCGTTACAGTATGAATATGTTCGTAAATGACGGTGAACTAATATTTTTTCTGGTTTTATCTTAATTCCATGATATGAATAAGGTTAAGGCCTGGGGTGAACAGGATTGCCTGCTTTATTAAAAATTGTTAACAGGTATACCTTGTGCTACCGTTTAAAAAGTTGCTGAATTTAAGTAAGAGTAAAAAATGAGTCATCACATTCTTGTTGTCGAAGATGAGGTTGTAACCCGCGCCAAACTGGTGGGGTATTTTGAAAATGAGGGTTATCAAGTCAGTGAGGCCGACAGTGGGGATCAGATGCGGGAAATTATGGCCAATGAACGCATTGATTTGGTGATGCTGGACATTAACCTGCCGGGGGAAGATGGTTTGTTGTTGACCCGGGAGCTGAGAAGCCGCTCTGAAGTCGGCATTATTCTGGTGACGGGACGGGTGGACAGTATTGACCGGATTGTCGGCCTGGAGATGGGGGCGGATGATTACGTCACCAAGCCTTTTGAGCTACGCGAGCTGCTGGTTCGGGTGAAAAATCTGTTGTGGCGCATTGGTTTAGCGGAGAAGGCCCGTGAAAAAGGGGCTGTGAGTTCGCACGACAGCCATATCATTTCGTTCGGTAACTGGCAGTTTGATATCAACCGCCGGGCGCTGACCCATCATGGTGAGCCGGTGAAGCTAACCAAGGCGGAGTACGAGTTGCTGGTGGCCTTTTCTTCTCATCCGAATGTGGTGCTGAGCCGCGAGCGGATCCTGAATATGCTGAGTCATCGGGTTGAAGCGCCGAATGACCGGACGATTGATGTGTTGATTCGCCGGATGCGGGCCAAAATGGAAATTGACCCGAAAAACCCACAGATATTTGTCACGGTTCATGGGGAAGGATATATGTTTGCCGGGGATTCATAGCCCGACCAATTTTATTTTTTCAGCATCGCTTGGCCACAATTGACTCATTCATAAATTGTCATAAATCGCTGGTTTTTCAGCGATTCCAGCGAAAGTCATTTGAGTTAATCGCACTTTCGTTGATCTGAATCAAGAAGAATCTCCCGTGTAAAATCAGGCGTTTGTTAGGGTTTATTGGGTAATGTTATCGCGATTTAACGGCTATTTAACCCAGGCAAAACAAGAATGAAAAAAGTGCTGATAATTGGCCGGCACTTATTAAAAATGATGTGTTAGATATTTGTGGTTTATTTATTTGTATTGATATGAAATGAGATGGAAATGAAATAGCCTGGCTGATGCCAGGCTATTTTTATATCACTCAGGAGTACGAAATTTGCTCACGTTTTAAGATGCGATCCGTCAGCGATTGGATCGTCGGCAAGCTGATACTACTTTCTTTGGCCAGTGCTTGTTGCTCCGTCAGCACATCCTTCAGGATGGTTTCGGTAGTGAGCGGATTGGCCAGTACCACGCGGAACACGGTGGTGAGTTTGCGCCCCCATTTCACTGGATTCAGCCGGGTTCGGGAGACGAATGACTTCCCGGATTCCCGTTGCCGCTTCTGAATGAATTTGGTGAGATCATTAAGCGCATTGAGCAACGCCTTTTTCTCTTCCGCTGAGGCGAGTGTCAGCGCTTTTTGCGTTGCTGCCGGGACGTAGCGATAGGTGAGCAGGCACAGCTCCGGCTCGGAAATCAGCTCAAAGTCCGGGTGCGCTTCTATCAGGGTAGCAAAGTACTTGGCTTTTTCGATGCTGTTGTTGATCAGCATTTCATAGCCGGGACGGCTGATAATATTCATGCTGGCAAACAGCAGCATCGCCATTCCGCTCCGCGAGCCTTCCAGGGTATGGCTGCCCAGATCTTTCGAGCCTTTCCGCAGGATGTACTCGGCATGATGCTCAATCGCCGTCATCAGAGCCGGGTTTTTGAAAATGACCATACCGGCACCCATCGGCACGTACAACTGCTTGTGGGCATCAATGGTGACGGAGTCCGCGCGCTCGATCCCGCGCAGCAGAGAGCGATACTTGTTGGACATTAGCGTCGCACCGCCCCAGGCCGCATCGACGTGGAAGTGGCAGTCGTGCTCTCGGGCGATATCGGCCAGTTGCTCCAGCGGATCGATGTTACCGGTCTCGGTCGTCCCGGCGACACCAACGATGGCGAACGGCTTGATATTGCGCGACTTCAGGTCTGCCAGCGTGTGTGACAGTGCCTGTAGATCGATCCGGTTATTGTCGTCGGTTTTAATCGCAATCAGGCTGTCGCGTCCAATGCCCAGGACATCGGCGGCTTTTTTCAGTGAATAGTGGCCGCGCTCGGACACCAGCACCGCCAGATCGTCATAGCCGTAATGCTTCATGGCTTTGAACAGGCCTTCCTGAGCCACGCCCCGGAAGTCGCCGTCAGGGCGAAGCGCCTGGTTGCGCGCCACCCACAGAGCCGTGATGTTGGCAATGGTCCCGCCGGAGCAGAAGGCTCCCAGCGAATGGTTGGCGCTGTGCATCCATTGCTGATAGAAGTCTTCAGACTCGTGGAAGATCAGGTTGTGCAGCATGCCCAGCACCTGACGCTCCAGCGGCGTAAAGGCTTTGGAGGTCTCAATCTTGACCAGATTCTGATTCAGGCCAATCATGATTTTGGACAGCGGCATCAGGAAATAAGGTAATGCCGAAGTCATATGGCCGATAAAAGTCGGCGCTGAGGTATGGACCGACTGGGCAACCAGTTTATTTAGCAGGAAATGGGTATGGTCAGAGACAAAAGAAGGGGTTTCCGGAATATCTGCCGAAGAAAAGTCCTTCTCAATGTCGACCAGCGGCTTTTCCGTTGCCGCGATGTGCGTTTGAAGAAACGCATTCAGGTTTTCTGAAATCTCTTTTTCAATTCGGCCCAGGGTCGAATCGGGTGCCTCCGGCACGGTAAAGATGCGATGCAGCGATTCTTCCGTCGCATCGGCTTTTCGATTATCTACTGCCATAGGACATATGTGCTTCAAATTGAAATTGGCAAATTGCTGTTAATGTAATGCAATTTACCTGTTATGTCCCGTAAAAAGCCCAAATGGGTTGCGTTCACGGTGGCTTTTGGGGAACTTATCAGGGGCAAGTTGGCGCCAGGCCGGGCCATGTACGGTCCGGCCTGCCCGCGCGTTAGTCACATTCAATGGCTGCGATTGCGGTCATTTTTTCGTTGTACATATTGAGCGGCTGATCGATGTCGCCCGGGTGGGTCAGCAGATCGGCAAAGGCACTGCGCAGCTCATAGTTTTTCGGGTGCGGCTGGCTTTGGCGATCGTCAAACGACAGTTTCGCCATATGACCCAGGGCATTGTCTTGCTGTGACAGGGCTTTTACATCCTGCTGCGTGAGTTTCAGCCAGGATTCGATCGGCTGAGACAACGCCAGCTTGTCGGTATCATTCTCTAAGTACCAGTCAACGGCTTCGCGATTGAGCTCAAAATGGTGTTTCCGGCCTTCCAGGAACCAATCCCCAACTTCTTGCAGACTCGGATTTTTTTTGACCGCGATATCGACCAGACTCTGGTACCACGATAGGGAAGCATCAATATACTGGTGATATTTATCACTCTGACAGCTGGTATCGGCAGCAAGCACGGTAGAAGGGAGGAGTGCAAGCGAGAGTATAATAGCAGGTAACTTCATTGCCTTTCCTTGTGAATAGACTGTTCTTAGATTTATGGCTGAACGCATCGCGAACTATTGATAAGCGGCCCAAAAGCAGCGAATAATAGTGCATCGAATTGAACAGAAGGTCGGTGGATTGTAACGGCAGGATTACGAGAAGGAAAAGGGATCTTTGCCGGAATGAATCATGGCTAACAAAGTTGAATTTATAAGCTTGCATTTGTGTGATAAATTTTGATGCGTTTCTGTATTGATTTGGCTCATAGTTTATTGCTGAAGCGCTGAGTGAATCATGTCATCCGAGCTGAGTAATCGAGCGGAGTAGCCGTCCTTGAGAACACGTAGGCAGCAATCAATACGCAAGCAGTTATTAGCTCGCAAGGAGCTATTAATTTGCCAGGAGCTGTTAATTTGCAACGAGCAATGAATACGCAGGATCATTGAATACGCGCGCATCAATAAAAAAGAGGCTTCATCGGAAGCCTCTTTTGAGATCAAGGATTACGGTTGCTTGTGTTTCATCGCCACGGAGATGCAGTAAGCCGCGCCTCCCCAGGTGATCCCAAGTCCGAACAGCATCATGATAATTGCGCCGAATGTCATAACTTATGCCTCCTGGTGAGTGTGGGTTTTGGATGCCAGATTGATGATGACCGCCAAGACAAACATCGCAGCAACCAGTCCCCAGCCCAGTAGCATCAGGTCAGAAACCGCGTAACCACCGTAGCCTTCGTTAAAGGTATTCACTAGGTTGGTTCCCAGAATCACCGCCAGCATGGCAGGGCTCAGGAAGCGGATACAGATTTCAAACCATTTTCCAACCGAGAATTCCGAAATATTGTTGGTGTAGCTGCGAACATCAGCCGCTTTGAACAGCCAACCGATAATCAGCAGTTCAATCAGACAGCTGGTCAGCAGGGCTACGTTGTTGATGAAGTAATCGATCAAATCTAGCAGTAGCAGGCCGCCATTGGTGGCGAAGGCCATCGACACGACAAATCCGATCCCGCATACCACTGTGGCCGCTTTCTTCCGGGACCAATGCAGTTTGTCAATGATGGCCGACGTGACCGCTTCCAGGATTGAGATGTGCGAGCTCAGGCCTGCAACAACCAGGGCCAGGAAGAACAGTGGACCCAGGATGTACGGTGCCGGCAGTAAGTTGATAGCCGCCGGAATGGTGACAAACGCCAGGCCAACCCCAGCCGAAACGACTTCTGTCAGCGGTTTCGCCTGCTCTTGTGCCATGTAACCCAGTACGCCGAAGATCAAGACACCTGCCGTGATGGAGAAACCACAGTTAATCAACACCGTCATAAACGCATTGTTGTTGATATCTGATTTTTCTGGCAGATAGCTGGAGTAGGCAATCATGATGGCAAAGCCGACACTCAGGGTGAAGAAGATCTGGCCATAGGCTGCAGACCAGACTTTGGCATCGAGAATTTTACTGAAATCCGGTTGGAACAGATAGTTCAGACCATCCAGAGCGCCAGGCAGGAACACGACGCGGCTGATCAGGACCAGGACCAACAGGAATAACAGCGGCATCATGATCTTACTGGCGCGTTCGATCCCGCCTTTGACGCCGGTAAAGATCGCCGCAAAGGTGATCGCCCAGGCAATGGCCATTGGAATCGCGATATGAAATTGCAGGCTACCCAGTTGGGTTGGGGTGTTGTCGCCCAGCTTCAGGTACTCGCCGAAGAAAAAGGCGTTGGTGTCGCTGCCCCAGTTCTGGGTGAACGAGTAGCCCAGGTAGGAAATTGCCCAACCGATGATGGCGACATAGTAGACGGCGATCACACTTGCAATAGAAACCTGGAACCAACCCAGCCATTCAAACTTAGCGCCAACCTTCGCAAAAGCACGTGGCGCAGCGCCACGGAGTTTATGACCCAGGCTGAACTCCATAATCATAAATGGAATACCGGCAGTGAGCATGGCGAAAAGGTAAGGAATAAAAAATGCGCCGCCGCCGTTTTCATAAGCCATATACGGGAATCGCCAGATGTTCCCCAGACCGATTGCGGAGCCGACCGCTGCCAGGATAAACCCGGTACGGGAGCCCCATTGTTCACGCTTCATAAGCATCTCCTTATGCACTTCAATTCTCTATGTAACTTTGGAATCAAAGTTAATTATTCTGAATTTTTACTTCCTGTAACGTGGGTTCTGGATTGAACAACCACGCTCTTGGTTTGAGATTAGCCAGACTAAGAATGTAAAGCAATAGAGTGTAGGTTTGTTAACCCTGTTAGGTTCTAGTGTTAACTTTTGTTTGAGTGTAGGACAGATAAGCTAAATTAGATGGGTAAATGGAATAATTAGAGGATCTAACTAATGTTCCACAACTCGATAGGGAGAAATATTATTTTTAGAAAAGGATGACTCTGACTGTTAAATCATCAAAATACAGCTGTTCTTAATACGGAGGTGGCATAAGGCTAGATAATCTAGCCTTTAGAGTATGTGCTCAGAAAGAAAAGCTCAGCCCGAGATTGGTTTGCCATTGGCTAAGCCATTCAGAATCGAAACGAATTAGGCAGTCTGCACCGCTGCCTTGCACTTGGCAGGCCCGTTTCGACTGACCGTCGAGCCGGTTTGCTAACCACCGTGCTTCGAACACCAGACGGGTGTTGTGACTGATTTTATATTCGGCACCGGTAAAAACGCCCGCAGAAAACAGTAAATCTTCATCTAACCAGTCGACTTGCGAGACTGTGGTGCCCAGCGACAGGCCGAATATGGTATCGACCTGGGGATAGCTCTGGTAGCGAACGGCACTTTGGAAATGAACGTAGGTCAGGGAGCCATCGCCCTGAATTCCTTTCACTTCGGTTGGCTGGTGGCTGATAAATAACCCGACCCGGCCGTTGTCCAAATCGGTTTCCAGGGCTAGCGCGAAATGAGGATCATCCTGAACCCGAACCTTGTTTCCGTTTTCGTCAGTAGCGGATTCAGAAAAGCTGTAGCCGACATAAGGCGTGACATAAACGTTATTGTCCGCTGCGGCAAGGGAAGACGTTGTTGTGAGCATCAGCAGACCTATCACCGATGCAAGAGGCAGTACCTTCATAGCTTGATAAGTTTCCTTTGATCTAAGTTAAGTTAATTGTGACAGCATTCGGAAAATGATGCGCTTTTATTGTAAATAAGCTTGAACTGACCCCCAATTAGAGTTAATAATGTGTTAAAACATTGCTTTGTGTAGGGAAATAAACATGGAATTCGATTTAAAACTAGCGCTCTTTACTGCTGTGATTGTGATGAGCGTGCTGTTAAGCTTCGGGATTATCTCGGTCACCATGTAATGCCCTTGTTCTACAAGGGCTTTTGATGATTTTTGTATCAATTAGACTATCGGTGATACGCTGTCAGCTTGACGTGGCCAACGAACTTTGACACGAGTGACTTCGATGAATCATCTGCCTTTTAGTTTAAGCGATCTTGATTTACAACGTGTTAACAGTTTCTCGGCGAAACTCAGTGGCACCCGTAACCGCAAAATTGCCTTGGTGGTCCAGGGCGGTGGACAGCGGGGTATTTTTACTGCGGGTGTCTTTGATGCATTTCTTGAAGCCGGGTTCGACCCCTTTGAACTCTATATCGGCACCTCCGCCGGTGCTTTGAATCTCTCCTCTTTTATTAGTCGCCAACAGAAGTTTGGCTATCATTTCATCGTCGACTACACCACGGAAAACGAATTCTTTAACCTTTATAAGTATCTGAGCAAGCAAAAACCCATGAATTTGGATTGGGCATTGCAGCGGGTAGCAGAACATGGGCCCTTGCAGTTGGATCTTGCAACCGCCCGGCAGGTCTTGCGTCATCGTACGGCGCTGGCTTGCGCAACCCGTAAAGATACGCTTGAAGATATTTATCTGCCGATGTTCCAGGATGACTGGCAGGAAGTGCTGCGGGCTTCTTGTGCAATTCCGGTGCTGTATAACCTGCCGGTCAGTTTACGTGAGCTGGAGTGGGTGGATGGTGGTGTCAGTGCTGCGGTTCCGGTAAAAGAAGCTTGGCACCGGGGTGCAGATTTAGTGATCGTTGTCCGGACCGAGCCGTTACAGCGTCCGAAGGGTGAAGAAACCGGTGCATTCAACGACTGGCGGGAGAAAATTGAAGCGGTCCTGCCGGAGTATATCGACAAGCTGAGCCTGAACCAGTCGTTAGATAAGGTCAAAGCGCTCCGCACCGATCTAACCCAGCGATTCGAGCAATGGAAAGGCTGGCATGACAAACCTGTGAAAGCTGACGATGCGCCGTTTCCGGAAAGCCATGTGGTGCTCCCTTCGACGGAAATCGAGGCTGAAATCGAGGTTGTGGCCGCGACGCCTGAACCCGTAGGCGCTGTGGAGAAGAGCGGTCAGTGGCGGTTGCTGTCGGCGGATAACATTGAACGCTTTCTGGCTATTACCGGGAAGGGAAAAAGTACCGAAATTATCGAAATGCTGAACCGTTATTATCGGACTTACGAAGATCTGAACCAGTTCTTACTGGAGCCGCCGGATGGACTGAAAGTGATCCAAATCGCCCCGGAGCGGGCATTGCGCAGTCGGGCGTTACTCAGTGACAAGGATGATCTCGAAGTCGACTACCGGGAAGGCCGGCTCGTCGGGCGCCAGTTCCTGGAACACTTCGCCGAGCTGCTCAACGCACAAACCACCCTGTTTCGCTAGTGCTCTGCTGGCTTCATCGGCCCGCGATACTCATTTCTCGATGTCTCTCCGAGCGGCGTGATGCTGGTCGCCGGATGCCTGTGGGGTATCTGTCTGATATGATACGACTTTGACCAATCAATCCCGTGAAAACGGACAATCCGACAGACAAGGAGTATATCGTGCAGTCAGCTTATGTTGTCGATGGGATGTTGTGCCGCGCACACCAATTCCAACTGCCTCTGGACTACGCGCAACCTGAAGGGGAGACCATCTCAGTATTCGCCCGCGAAGTTGTTGCCAAAGACAAACAAGACCAGGATCTGCCTTGGTTGGTGTATCTACAGGGGGGACCGGGATTTCCGTCGCCACGTCCTGAGGCCAATGCGGGGTGGTTAAAGCGTGCATTGCAACAATATCGGGTGCTGTTGCTGGATCAGCGGGGAACCGGCAATAGCCAGGTGGTGAGTGCTCAGACCCTGGCCGGTCAATCTGTAGATGCGCAGGTTGCGTATCTGAGCCAGTTCCGGGCAGACAATATCGTCCGTGACGCGGAGGCGATTCGTGTTCAGCTTGGGATCGCGCAATGGTCGCTGTTAGGCCAGAGCTTTGGCGGCTTTTGCATTCTCACTTATTTATCCGCGTACCCGGGCAGCTTGAGTCGGGCCTATATCACTGGCGGGATCCCGCCGCTGACCCGACATGCAGATGATGTCTATCGTGCGACTTACCAGCGGGTGCTGGATAAGAACGCGGCGTTTTTTGCTCAGTTCCCCCAGGCTCAGCTGTTGTGTTGCCAGATTGCCGATCACTTACTGCAAAACGATGTCCGGTTGCCGAACGGTCAGCGCTTTACCGTTGAGCAATTTCAGTTGATCGGGATTAACCTGGGCCGCAGCGGTGGCGGGCTTGCTTTGTATCATCTGCTGGAACAAGCCTTTGTCGACGTCGATGGTCAGCCGACCCTCAGCTATAGTTTCCTCAATGCCATGCTGGCAGAGCAGTCCTACCAGACCAACCCGATTTACGCGATTTTGCATGAGGCGATTTATTGTCAGCATAGTGCCTCCAGTTGGTCAGCACACCGAGTCCGGGATGAGTACCCGCAGTGCACGTATACGTCGGGCCAGCCGTTTTGCTTCACTGGCGAAATGGTCTACCCCTGGATGTTTGACCAACTCGACGCGCTGAAGCCCCTGAAAGCAGCTGCGGAGATCCTGGCCGAGAAATCCGATTGGCCGCAGCTCTACGATCCGACGCAGCTGGCGAATAACCCGGTGCCGGTTTCTGCTGCTGTTTATGTGGAAGATATGTATGTCGAGTTTGATTACAGCTGCGACACGTTGCGTCAGTTAGGCAATGCCAAAGCCTGGATGACCAACGAATATGAGCATAACGGGCTGCGCGCGGATGGTGAGCGGATCCTGGATCGGTTGATCCGGCTGGCCGATGAGCAGGAAGTGATCATCGCGCAGCGCCCATAATTATCGTCGACTCACCCAGTCCGGTGATGATGTGACCGAGAGCCCGTTCCGTGACGTTCGATTAAGGTGTATATTATTTGCAACTTAATTGCTAAGTGATGAACGGGAGCAGATATGGCACACAACAATGACAGGTTGTCCGTCATTGGACTGTTATCGGCCAATGTGCTGAGTTTTTGGCTGTTGGCGGCACACTTTCTCCGGGGTGGTGAGATCGGCTGGTTTTTGTGTTTATTGCTGCTCCCAGCTGCCCTGTGCGTCCGACAGGCGTGGGCAGCAAGGTTCGTCCAGTTGGCGACATTGGCCGTGGCGTCTGGCTGGGTGATGATCACTGCCCAGATGCTGGTCGATCGTCTGATGATGGGAGACAACTGGGGGAGAATGCTGGTGATTATGGGCACAGTGATCTGCCTGACGCTGTTGTCCGTCTGCACGTTTCTTCATCCGGCGTTAGAGCGTCGTTATCGCTTGATGTAGCACTTGAATGTCGATCTTGAATAAATACCTTGAAAATAGCACCGCAAGCGTGTCTGCCGACACGATGTTGAACGGAGACCGCACGTTTTCGCTGCATGGAAAACGGTCTGATACTGGTTCATTTGTTCGGTGCTCTTTCTCATCGCAGGATTGCACATCAGTGCATAATGATCTGTGGGTGTGATTGTTATAACATAACAATTCGTGCGCACAGAGCGTTGCGTCTCTTGGATTGATGCGCCGAAGGACCACGGTTGCGCTGTTTTAGTGTAATAATTTTAGATATCATCTAGGCCATACCAAGGCGTGTTCAATTGCCCCAGAACATCTTAATCAACGACTTAGGATGGTAATTGGACATGAAGTCACATGACCGGCAATGATGGACGGGACGAATGGCTGCTTCAGGCAGACGAGGTGCGCTGGCACTGTATTCGTTCGGGTCTCATTGCTGATGCGGAAATACTAGGAACAACATGGTGAATGTAAGGGCACGTGTGCCTTTTAAAGTGGGCTTGCAGAGTAACATCGCGGCCGAACTACTTTCTTTCAACGGCCTTGAATCAGGGAAAGAGCATGTTGCCCTGATTTTTCAAGAGGCGGACAAACGATCTGTCCCGCCTTTGGTTCGGATGCACTCAGAGTGTCTGACCGGCGATGTGTTTCACTCTTCACGTTGTGACTGTGGTGAGCAGTTGGATGAAACGATCCAAAAAATGGGGGCAGAGGGCGGTGTGCTGCTCTACTTGCGTCAGGAAGGACGCGGGATTGGCCTCTATAACAAAATTGATGCCTATGAGTTGCAAAGCCAGGGCATGAACACCTATGAAGCCAACAACCATTTGGGGTTTGGCGACGATCTGCGGGATTTCAGTGAAGCGGCATTTATGCTGAAAGCACTGGGGATTTCAACCATCCGTTTGGTGACGAACAACCCGAAAAAGATCAAAGAGCTGGAAGACCACGGGATTGAGATTGCCGAAGTTGTCGGGACTAAGGCGCATGTCAAAGAAGGCAATGAGCAGTACCTGCGGACCAAAGCCAGCCACGGTAAGCACCGGTTCAATTTCGATTAAAGCGACATTCAGCCTGAATCATCAAACCCTGCCTGGCAGGGTTTTTTTATTGTCTTTTTTCACATTAACGAGCGAAAACATGCTCTGAATTCGCTCCAATTCATTAGATATACTAATCCAATTCATAATAAACTTTCGTGCTGACGCTGAGTTAATTGCTTGCCAGTTATTACCTTCCGGATTAGTATCTCCAGCGTAAAACAGGACTTGAATCTAAGTATCCGCAAAAACTGAGTATCAAGTTTTACCAGTTGTTTAGATTTGGTGTTTTATCCTGCCTTTTGGCTGTTTTTCTCAGTTTTAGACAAGTTTTCATTATTTTATTCTGTGATGAGGGATAGGTTGTGTTCCAGCAATCTTCTGCTGCCGGTATGGCAAAGCTGTTATTTTTAATAATCATTCTGGCGGCGGCCGGTCAAATGACCCAGACCATGTATGTGCCGTCGATCCCGGCCATGTCTGCCTTTTTTGCTGTCGAGTCCTCCTACTTGCAGGCGGTGATGGCTGCATACCTGATCCCTTACGGCTTATCACAGTTTATCTATGGCCCGTTATCTGATCGCATCGGTCGTCGACCGGTGATCCTGATGGGGATGACGATCTTCCTGATTGGCACCGTGGGCGCCTTGCTGGCGCCGAACTATGACTTGTTTCTGCTGGCCAGTTTTGTTCAGGGCATTGGCACCGGGTGTGGTGGGGCCATGTGCCGGACAGTGACCCGGGACTGCTATGACGGTGATCAATTACACCGGGCCAATAGCCTGGTGAGCATGGGAGTCATCTTCTCGCCATTGATTGCGCCGGTGCTGGGCGGCTATTTATCCTCGGCATTCGATTGGCACGCCAGTTATGTTTTCCTGCTGATTTTCGGTGCGGTGATCACGCTGGCGATGATGGCTTGGTTTAAGGAAACGCTACCGGCAGAGCGGCGTCGGAACGAGCGGGTATGGCAGAGTTACCGGTATGTGTTGTCGAGCCGTCGTTTTCAGGGGTATGTTTTGTGCTTGGTGGCGACCTTTGCCGGCTTGGCCGTCTTTGAAGCCGCGGCGGGCGTATTGCTTGGCAGTGTGCTCAAACTGGACCCGACAACGGTGAGCTGGCTGTTTGTGGTGCCGCTGCCGGGTTATCTGGCCGGGTCCTGGATGTCAGCTCGGCTGATGAAGCGCCTGGGCAGCGCACGGGTGCTATTCCTGGGGATGTGCGCAGTGATCCTGGGGACCGGGACGATCTTGCTGCCGGGCCTGGCGGGACTCGTGACGGTGAGTTCACTGATTGGCGGTGCTTTTATCTACTTTATCGGGGCCGGTGTTCTGTTCCCGGCAGCCACGACGGCTGCGATTGAACCGTTTCCGCATCATGCAGGAACGGCCGGTGCGATCCTGGGTGGCTTGCAGAACCTGGGGGCGGGGCTGGCAACTTTAGCCGCGTCGCTGATGCGCGTGAATGATCAACTGAGCCTGGGGATCGTGATGGCAGTGATGGCGTTGCTAGTGGCCTTTAGCTTGGTTTGGGTTCGTCGCGGGCATCGTCAGGACGCGCCGATTATGGCGTAAACGTGAACCGACCAAGGCGCGTCTGGTGGTTGATGGTTGAATACAACCGACACGGGCACAAACGCCTTGTCGAACACAAACAAAAGGGAGCCGCTGGCTCCCTTTTGTTTGTGTTCGTATCATCGTGCTAGCCGAATCGGCGTTAGTCGCGCTTCCACAGAATGTGGCAGAACTTATTGTCTGGGTCGCGGCTGACCAGCATGCGGGCGAAGACATCATCCAGCTCGTCATTTTCTTCGTTCACCAGTCCGATACGAACTTCGGCAAACACGTCTTTATCGACATCAAACCCGACATGTTCGGCCCAGTCGTCTTTAGTTTCAACCAGCTCAGCAGCACCGCGGTCTTCAAACTGGGCGGTGAACAGGATCACGTCCGCCGGTTCCAGGCTGTCGGCAGCCATCTCAAGAAAAATATCGTAAGCCGCGTCAATGACATCGTCATAGTCGATCAGGTTTGATGTATCCATAAACTCGTTAAATCTCAAGTGTGAGTGAGCCTGAATTATATACTGAAACGGCATCAAGATGCGATGGCTCGTCAGTGCCGAATCGTATTCAGTGGCCGCATATAATGCAGGCTGGGTGCGCAGGGCGGCTTCATCTCCGGGATCTGCGCTGTTTTGAGCAACTTGGTGACAGAGACGCCAGTACCACGAGAAAAATGCAGCGAATCGATCGCAGTGATTCGTTCAGGGGGCATGATTTGCTAGAATTGCGAGCCGTAAACACCATTCTTGATCGTGTAATCAATTGGAAAGGATAAAGCGTGGCACGTACTCTCCCTGTCATTGACGGCACAACGCCGTTTCAGGATGAATATCTGCCGGTCCTGTTGGATGCTGTGAAACAGCTCAAGGCCGGTTTGGGCAAAAATCTGCACAGCATTTATGTTCACGGCAGTGTAGCCCGACGCGCAGCGAGACCCGGCAAATCGGATTTGAACCTGACGCTGATTCTGGAGCGGCCGCTGAATGCCTCGGAGCAGTCGGTTCTGAGTACCTTACGGTGGCGGATTGCTTCGCATCACCCAATCATCCCCCAAGTGGATTTGAAAGTCGGCGATCTGGCAGAGGTATTATCGCTGGACGCGATTTTTAGCTGGGGTTTCTGGCTCAAACATTGTTGTCTCTGTCTGTATGGCGACAATTTGGCCAGCCGCTTCGGTTGCTTTGAAGCTAGTTGGGACATTGCCAAAGCGATGAACGGGGATATCAAAGCGGAGCTCGGTGAATACCGCACCAAAATTATGGCCACCAAAGTGGTGGCGAATTATCTCGATTACTGTGAAGCGGTCGCCCGGAAAATGCTCTGGAGCTGCTATTCACTCGTCATGCATCGTGAGCAACGTTTAGCGCTCTCTTTGCCGCAGTGTGCGGATGCTTTTCTGCGGCACTATCCTGACAAGATCCTTGAAATCGAGCGTTTGTTTATCCTGGTGGAGCGGACCCAGGTGCCGAAAAAAGCGTCGCTGTTTATGGTTGAGTCGTTCGGCGGCTGGATCGCGGCTGAATTTGATAAAATTGATCGTAAGATCGGTTGATGGACATCGCCTGCCTGCTGATGTCACCGGAAGTTTTCTGAGGTATTTTTGCAAACGCAACGAACAGGCTTTGTGCTGACCAGGCAGAGCAGAGATTCGCGCGGTCAGACTGAGATCGTGCTTTGGGTCAAAACGGATGAAGGACCGTGCCGCCTGGTGGTGCAGGGAGATCATCCGGTTTGCTTTATTCCTGAGGAGGATTATCCGCAGGCGGAGCGGCTGCTGCGCGAGGCCGGGATCCCGGCGACCTGGCGTCCCTTGCCCCTGAAAAACTTTCAACATCGGCGCATGTATGGCTGTTACAGCCAGACGGTCCGGGACAGTCTGCAAGGGGCGGCTTTGCTTCGCAGCGAGCATATTGAGCCCTTTGAAGCCGATATTCGTCTGGCGGATCGCTATTTAATGGAACGGTTTATTCGCGGCGGAATTGCTTTTGCCGGTGTCAGCCAGGCCCGGGCCGGTTATACCGATTTTCAGCAGGTGAAGGCCAAAGCCGCTGACTATATTCCCCAGCTGTCAGTGGTTTCTCTGGATATAGAATGTTCTGAGAAAGGCATCCTTTATTCGGTCGGGCTGCATAGCGAGATGGACAGCCGGGTGATCATGGTCGGGGCGCCGAAACCTGATGATGAGCCGGTGAACTGGATCCAGTGGGTTGCGTCGGAGAAAGAATTGCTGCAGGCCCTGGAGCAGTGGTTCGTCCGGTTTGACCCGGATATTGTCATTGGCTGGAATGTGATTGATTTTGACTGCCGTTTGCTGATGAAACGCGCCGAGTGGCACCAACTGCCGCTGCGGATCGGGCGGGGCGGACAAACTCCGCACTGGCGTCAGTCGAGCCAGAACCCCAATCAGGGGTTTATCACGGTACCGGGACGGGTGGTGCTGGACGGGATCGATACCCTGAAAACGGCAACCTACAATTTCCGTTCCTGGTCGCTGGAGTCGGTGTCACAGGAATTGCTGGGGGAAGGGAAGCAGATCCACAACGTGCATGACCGCATGGCGGAAATCAACCAGATGTTTCGTCACGACAAGCTGTCACTGGCACGCTATAACTTGCAGGACTGCAAACTGGTCACGCGGATTTTTGAAAAAACGCATCTGCTCGATTTTGCCATTGAGCGGAGCCGGCTGACCGGGGTAGAGCTGGATCGGGTCGGTGGATCTGTTGCCGCGTTTACCAACCTTTATCTGCCACAGTTGCATCGGGCCGGATATGTTGCGCCCAGCCTCGATAGCGACAACTGGATTGCCAGCCCGGGCGGTTACGTCATGGATTCCAAACCGGGCCTGTATGATTCGGTGCTGGTGCTGGATTTCAAATCGCTGTATCCCTCCATTATTCGCTCGTTCCGGATCGATCCGCTGGGGCTGGTTGAAGGGTTGTTGCTCGAAGAGGGCAAGGCCGACGACCAAGCTATTGCCGGGTTTCGGGGCGGGCGTTTCCATCGGGAAAAACATTTCCTGCCGGAAATGATCGAAGCTTTGTGGTCGGCCCGGGATCAGGCCAAGCGTGACGGGGAAAAAGCGTTTTCTCAGGCGATTAAGATCATCATGAACTCATTTTACGGCGTACTGGGCTCATCGGGTTGTCGTTTCTTTGATCACCGGCTGGCGTCGTCAATTACCATGCGGGGTCATGAAATCATGAAAACGACCCGCGAGCTGATTGAAGGCAAAGGTTATGAAGTGATTTACGGCGATACAGACTCGACTTTTGTGTCGTTAAAACGGGCTCATGACGGGGCGGACGCCGATGCCATCGGGCAAGCGTTGGTCGGATATATTAACCAGTGGTGGCGGGAGCATCTGCGGCAAACCTATAACCTGGAATCGGCCCTGGAACTGGAATATGAAACGCATTATCACAAGTTTCTGATGCCGACGATTCGCGGCCAGGAAACCGGCAGCAAAAAGCGTTATGCCGGTCTGGTGAAGCGAGGCGACGAGGAAACCATTGTCTACAAAGGGCTGGAAACGGTCCGGACCGACTGGACTGCGCTGGCCCAAGAGTTTCAGCAGCAGCTGTATCATCGCGTCTTCCATAACCTGGATGTGGAAGACTATGTGCGCCAGTACGTCGAGCAGACCAACAGTGGGGCGTTTGATGACAAGCTGGTATATCGCAAAAGGTTACGTCGTCACTTATCTGAATATCAGAAAAACGTGCCGCCGCATGTCCGGGCTGCGCGAATGGCCGATGAAGTGAACCGTCAGCAGGGCAGGCCGCTGCAATATCAGAACGGTGGCTGGATCGAATATCTGATCACACTGAACGGTCCGGAGCCGATAGAAGCCTTGCAGAGCACGGTTGATTATCACCACTATATTGAAAAACAGCTCAAACCGGTTGCAGACGGAATTTTACCGTTTATCGGCAAACACTTTGATGAGATCACCGCGCCGCAGTTGGGTTTGTTTTAGCCGCGATAGCCGCCCCCTGGGCCCGGATGGCTTTTCCAGACGGTTTCTTTTCGTTTAGTATGATCCGGGAACGGCTTCAAATGCAGGGGACAGGGTCTCGGAACACGTCTTCGCCTCAGGATGATGACGGGGTGTCACCGCAGGCATGTTGCTGCTGAATTGAGGGCTACGAGCAAAGGGCTATGTTCAAAGGGCGATGATCGAGAGGGTTATGATTAAGCGGTCTATGATCATTAGAATACTGTCAGTACGGGAGGATGAATGGAACAGCTGGAATTTTTTTCTATTCCCAGCCCGTGCGTGGGCGTGTGCCAGGTGAATGAGCGCGGGTACTGTAAGGGCTGCATGCGCAATCGGGAAGAGCGTTTTAACTGGCAGAAGATGACCGCGGCTGAGCAGCGCAACACCATCCGCTTGTGTCGTCAGCGATATCTCCGTTTGCGAAGGCAGGCGATTGCGGTGCAGGTACAGGATCAGAGTCAACCGGTAGCGGCCGCTGAAAATCCTCAGACTTCTTTATTTGATGAGTAACCGGTGTTGATCAACGAATCAAATTCGGAAATAAAAAAAGCGCCACAAGGGCGCTTTTTTCGATGAGATGAACTCGCATTAGATGCGGATGAAGTCCATGTGCTCAACTTTTGGCTTGAACGGGTGACGTTGGATGTCTTGTGGTTTCACCTGAACTTCTGCACCGTCGATTACCAGAGTGATCGCTTCGTAGAAAGATGCTTCATCCATTTTGTTGATCACGTCATCGTGCTTCAGGACGATAGCAACTGGTGCTGCTTCACCACCGTAAACGATTGCTGGGAATTTACCTTCGTGACGTAGGCGGCGGCTCGCACCTTTACCCAGGTCAGTACGTACTACTGCTTCAAATTTCATCTTAAAATCTCTTTAAATTAACTAAATAAGATATCGAGTAATGCGACCTTACTCGATGTCGTAAATCGAGCGCGGATACTAACATTGCCCCGGCCGCGGGGCAAGAAAAAACACCTTCAGCCGTGAGAAAAAACTTCGGCCTACCCTCATCCGGTGACTTCTTCTTCATGTCACTTGAAATATGAGCGCTCGTGCGGGTTGTCCCATCCTGGAAATACGTTTTTTTTGCACTCAAGCGTTTCATTGTGGACTCGTTATCAGGTCTTGGATGCTCAACATTGTTTGGTGTTGGGGCCCGTATCTCGATGAATGGAAATCTGAATGATGGGAATGTGGAATAACGCAAGCGATATTTTGCTGTTCTGTGATGTCTTTAGGAAAACTTGATCCAGATCACCGTGATAATGATAGTAATTCTCATTTTTATTTGTAATACTTCGTCTAAAGTTTCTTATCGATAATGATATTATTAAGCAGGGGTTATGAAATCTAAGCTCAGTCTCGTTGCCAGCGCCGTCGTTCTGGCAATGTCACCAACACTTCAGGCACAGGAAAGTGTTTCCGTCTTTGATGAGATCGTGGTTTCAGGGACACGCTCAGAAGCCAGTATCAAGGATGTGCCGGGGAGCATTTCGAAGGTCAGCTCAGAAGCTATAGACAATAATTTGTCGATCGATTTGAAGCAGGCACTCAAATATGAGCCGGGTGTGACAGTGAATGGTCGGGGTCGTTTCGGGATGGAAGACTTCACAATCCGAGGGATGAGTGGCAATCGTGTGAAGGTGCTGGTGGATGGTGTTGAGCAGCCTTCATCGTATAACCCGGGTGCTGATGCGATGCGGATGAATGCGAATACCTATGAGGTGGACACGCTCACCGCAATCGAGGTGAATAAAGGCCCGGCCTCGACCCTGTATGGCAGTGATGCGCTGGGCGGGACGGTGCTGATGCGCACCAAGAACCCGGAAGATGTACTGCAAGTCGGGGATGATACCCATGTCGGCGTGAAAACCGGGTATGCCAGTGTAAGTGATGAATACAAGGCTACATTTGAGCTGGCCAATCGTACCGGTGATCTGGAAACCTTGCTGATCTATACCCACCGTGACGGCCATGAAACCGAAACTCATGGGGACGGGGCTGAGATCGAAGGGCCGGAACGCGGCGCAGCCGATCCGCAAAACCTGACCTCACACAATGTGCTGGGTAAAGCATTTTATCAGCTCAATGAGCATCACCGCGTGGGCCTGGTGGGGGAATACTATACCCGAAGCGCAGACGGCAGGACGTTGTCGCGAGAAGGCTTTGACGGCGGTCGGGGAATGTTCCCGGGGTTTGTCTACACCAATGTTCGTACCGATGATAAAGATGAGCGGGTTCGCCTGGGGATTGAGCACGAATGGCTGGCGGGTAATGCAGCTTTTGATGCGCTGAACTGGACATTGAGCTGGAGCCAGAATAAAACCGAGCACGATAACATTGACCATACCGGCCGTTACGGCAACCGGAATCGGGTGCGGCAAGGTGAAAATGAAAGCCTGCAATTTGATATTCAACTTGAGAAAGAGTTGACGCTGGCCGGGAATCGTCATGCACTGACCTACGGCGCTGCAGCATCGGATGCCTCGTTTGAACTGGATTATACCGATTACTTCCTCGATCGCGGCACATCGCGTGCAGGCGATGTCGAGGTTCCTGATTCAGATTCAGAGAAACGTGCGGTGTTTATCCAGGACCAGATGTATTTCATGGCGGATCAGCTGGTGGTGACCGCAGGGTTGCGCTACGACGATTATACTGCAAAGCCGGATCAGACATCAGGACTGACCGAGCACAACAGTGATGCACTGACGGCGCGACTGGGGGCGGTGTATCACTGGAACCAGAATTTCAGTACTTATGCGCAATACAGTGAGGGCTTCCGCTCTCCGAGTATCTATGAGCTGTATTATGACAAGGACAACTCAGCTCGTGGCTACCGGATTGTATCGAATCCGAACCTGAAGCCAGAGGAAAGCCGTTCATATGAAGTCGGGATGCGTGCCAATCATCGCACGGGTGCCTTGGAGCTGGCTGCGTTCTACAACGACTACAGCAACTTCATTAAGAGCAGCAAAACCACGGAGAATGGTCTGGATATCACGACCAATGAAAACGTCGATGAAGCTGAAATCTTCGGGGTCGAATTCAAGGGTAGCCTGTGGCTGGATGAAATGGTCGGCGCGCCGATGGGCTCTTATGCACGACTGTCGGTGGCTTACCTGGATGGCGAGGATAAGCGTACCGGTGAAAGTCTGGACACCATTGCACCGCTGACGGCTGTGATGGGTCTGGGCTACGATGCGCCGAACGAACACTGGGGGAGTGCCCTGAATGTCACGTTGGTCGATGATAAATCGGGTAGCGACTGGGAAGCTGCCGAGAAGCCGAACATAAAGGCACCAGGTTACGCGGTGGTCGACCTGACAGCGTACTATCGTCCGGTGAATGATCTGACGTTGCGTGCGGGTCTGTTTAACGCCTTGGATAAGCAATACTGGCAGTATCAGGACCTGGAAGGGGTGACTGCCTCCGAGCAAGGGATTGACCGCCGGACGCAACCCGGCCGTAACTGGGGCGTGACGCTGGATTACAGCTTCTAAGCTTAATCACCGGTCACAGTGCGTATCCATGTCAAAGCCGCATGTTCTGCATGCGGCTTTTCTGTATATGACTTTTTGAGATGTGGCTTGCTCTGTTTGGGTAGGCGTTCAGGATTTCTGGTACTGGTCTAAGTCAAACAGCTTGTCCCGGATGGCCCAGAAACGGCCATTCTTACGGGCAATAATGATCTCCGGCGGGCGCAGGCGGTGTTCATTACTGGCGACTTTGGTCGGGGCCGTGTCGGTGAATGGCCGGTGGCGATCAACCAGGTGCGGGTTAATGAACTTGCGAAGAAATTCGTCCTTTTGCCCTTTGGTCGATAGCGTCCAAACTTCGCTGATTTCAGCCCCTTCATCGCTGGTGTAGATCACTTTGAGCTGCGGTTTGTTAAATTTGTTTTTGCCCGGCTCCAGACGCAGGTCGGTACATTTCATGATCATCGCGTCTTTGAGCTTCAGCGCATCGCGCAGTTTTTTGTCCGGATCGACCATCACTGCATCGCAGACATGGCAGCGGCGGGCGGCAATATCGTTGTCTGCACCGCACTCTTCACAATATTTGGCCCGGAAACGGTAGCCACACTCTTCGCGCTCGCCGGTGTCGTCATCTTCGAAGTAGCCCTGGCAACGGCGGCCGTAGTGTTCAATCAGAAAACCGGCGGCATCCAGCTTGCCCCAGAAGCTGTTATTAAACCCACATGCAGGGCAGGGCACCATGATCACTTCGCTGTCACTGTCGGGCTTGGGATCGCCGACCTCCGGCTGGTACAAGTCATAACAGTTCCCGGCATACTCTAGCACCAGACAGTCTTTTTTGCCTTCGAACAGTCGCAGCCCGCGGCCGACAATTTGCTGGTACAAGCTGATGGATTCGGTCGGACGCAGAATGGCAATCAAATCGACATGCGGGGCGTCAAACCCGGTGGTCAGTACTGAAACATTGACCAGATATTTGATTTCCTGGCGCTTGAACGCTTCGATGATCCGGTCGCGCTCATCGATCGGGGTATCGCCGATGACCAGTGCGGCATTTTCACCGTTCAGATACCCCATGATCTCCTGCGCATGATTGACCGTAGACGCAAAAATCATCACTCCGCGGCGGTCTTTGGCATAGTCGCGGACCTGATCAATGATCATCGGGGTTGCGCGGCCGGACTGCTCAATCACACTGTCGAGGTCGGCTTCGCGGTATTTGCCGTTTGATGCCGGGGTCAGGCTGGAAAAGTCATAGCCGATCACGGCCATGTCCATGATCTTGGGCTCAGTCAGGAATCCCTCGTCGAGCAGATAGCGGATCGGCAGCTCGAAAATACAATCGCGGAAGAAGCGATCCTGCTCGGTCCGGACCTGACCACGGGTGTGATACTTGTAAATCCAGCCCATGCCTAAGCGGTAAGGCGTTGCTGTTAAACCCAGGATTTTAATCCCCGGATTGATGGTTTGCAGATGGCTGATCACCCGGCGGTAAGCACTGTTTTCATCATCCGGCACCCGGTGGCACTCATCGATGACCAGCAGGGAGAACTCGTTGGCAAATTGATCCAGGCTGTTGGCCATTGACTGCACCGACGCAAAGACTACCTGGCGGTCGGTTTCCTTGCGGCCCAGACCGGCTGAGAAAATCGAGGCCTTGAGGCCGTAGCTTTCATATTTACTGTGGTTCTGTTCAACCAGCTCCTTCACGTGGGTCAGCACCAGCACCCGGCCCCGGGCAATGCGGGCCAATTCCGCAACCACCAGGCTTTTACCGGCGCCGGTCGGCAGCGTGAGTACCGCCGGGGTACTGTGCTTGCGAAAGTAATGGATGGTCGCTTTGACACTGTCTTGCTGGTAGGGGCGAAGGGTGTACATATCTGGGTGGCTACTTTTCAGGAAAACGATGGAGAAACAAGCGCAAAGTGTACCTGAAGTGCGGGGAGAATAGCGAGGGGTCGTGTGTTCAGAACGGCCCACGGGAACGTGAGCCGTATTTTAGTACCGGTTTGGTCCCGGCGTGCCTGGTGCTGTGATGGTGTGCCTACGAGGCGATATTGAGCGTGACTTTTTCCTGCTTGATCACTTTGGTCATCAGACAGAACTGGCGGCGAGGAATAAAGCCATGTTTTTCATAGAAGTTCCGGGCTCCGGCGTTCCCGATATTGACCTCCAGCGAGAGGGCATGCACCCCGGCTTCTCCCATATGTTGTTCAATTTGCGGGATGAGTTCAGTCCCGATGCCTTGCTGGCGCCACTCGGGTTTGAGATAAAACTGATCGATGAGGCCGATCCGTCCGCCATGTTCCACGCTAAAGCTGTAGCTGATCACAATATGGCCGGCGATGATTTTTTCGCCTTCTTGTTCCACTTCAATGAACCACGCCTGGCCCAGCTCCGGGTTACTCAGGAGTTGGTGAATCGCCTGGCTCGTTTGTTCGAACTTCTGCGGCAGCACTTCGTACTCAAAGAGTTCTTCAACCAGTTTTAACAGGACATCCGTTGAAGACAAGCTTGGCGCAACGAGTGAGATATTCATAGTACGACCTTATTTGTTAGGTTTTGCATTGAATCCTTTCAGGTAAAGCAGTGCGTTTATACGTGATCTGCTCATATGTATAAAGACCTCGAAATCACATAAATGTTCTATTCTGTGTTGTTTGTCCAATGTGTGATGTTCAACCGGTCTGCGGTTGAGAACGTGAATTGATTCATCGTGTACAGATTCATGTATGCGCACAGTTTAGTTGCTATGTACTCATCCGTAAAATTGATATGATGCGCGTTTTTGTACCATGCGGAGCCAGTCATGAGGCTTGATAAATTTTTATGCACCACCTTGGGTATTACCCGAAAGGAAGCCGGTAAGCTATTAAAAAATAAAGAAATTGAAGTAAACGGCGAGGTGGTGAAAAATGGCGCCCTCAAAGTGACGGATACGTGCGAGGTTGAGTTCAACGGCCGTACGCTGCAACTGACCGGACCACGTTACTTTATGCTGAACAAGCCACAGGGCTTTGTCTGCTCTCACGTTGATGACTTTAATCCAACCGTATTTATTCTGATTGATGAAGTCAGTCCGGAAAAACTGCATGTGGCCGGTCGACTGGACGGGGATACCACCGGACTGGTCCTGCTGACGGATGACGGCCAGTGGTCGCACCGGATCACTTCGCCGCGTTATGAATGTGAAAAAGTGTACTACGTTGAACTGGCCGATCCGCTACCGCCGGAAACGGTGCAAACTTTTGCCGAAGGGGTGCAACTCCGGGGTGAAAAAGAGCTGACCCGTCCGGCGAAGCTGGAAATTCTGGATGAGCGGGAAGCGCTGATCACCATTACGGAAGGGAAGTACCACCAGGTGAAGCGGATGTTCGCGGCGGTCGGCAATAAAGTCGTGGGCCTGCATCGTGAGCAAGTCGGCAGCATTGAGCTGGATGACACGCTGGAGCCCGGCGAGTATCGTCCGCTGACCGATGAAGAAATTGCCGCATTTATGAAGTAAGGCACATCGGATCGATGGTCTGATTTTTCAGGCAAAAATAGCGAAGTACAAGGCGGGTTTCCCGCCTTTTTTTATGTCATTCAGAGCAGCTCTGCCACGATCAGAATGGCCACAGCGCCACGTCAGCGGTGGGTTGTGTTTATCCCTGCATTTTTTATTGTTAATTTCATCACCTTTTGATGACATCTTGTTGTTATGACCGGGTGAAACTCTTAGTATTCAAGCTTCCCCATAGTGATTGAATGAATTATCCATGCGCAAATCCATCATCAGAATGATGTTTGCCGCCAGCTTGTTAAGCTGGGGATTACTTGTTGCAATGCCTGTGGTGAATGCCCACAACCAGCCTGCTGGCACGTGGGCCTCTCTCTGTACCTTAACCGGTTTCAAGTTGGTGAAACTGGCTGACGGTCAACCGCAGCTCCAGCACGATTCCCTGAGCCATTGTCCGATCGGCTTATTCAGTTTGGCTCATGCTGAAAGCCCACGGCTCGAACTCGGGGTAGCCGGGCGGGAGCAGCTCGTCAGTCTGTATCACTTTGCGCCGCAGTTGTGGCCATTCTCGTGGTTTTCATCCCGCGCCCCTCCATTCACATTCAGCTGAATGCATCCGCTTGGTTTAACCTTGTGATCAAATGGCCTGAAGCACTGCAAATTGTGAAGCCCTGGGTCGGGGGTTTTTTATACAAACCGTGATCGGGCTCCGGTATACAGAAATAAATAATTTCCTATCAGGAAAGAGTCTTTTCTATTAATTCATCGTACAATAGCACCCTTCCGACATCCTCCAGCAAAGAGATTTTATGACCACATCTGACAGCCCGAAGCTGAGCTTTCAACTGATCCTGATCCTCGGGGCTATCGCTGCCCTCACGCCTTTAGCCATTGATATGTACCTGCCCGCGATGCCGAGCATTGCCAAAGATTTGGGGGTTGTGCCCGGGGCGGTGCAAATTACCCTGACGGCCTATACCGCCGGTTTTGCGGTGGGGCAGTTGTTACACGGACCGTTGGCAGACAGTTACGGTCGCCGTCCGGTATTGATTATTGGCGTGCTTTTATTTGCGCTGGCGGGATGTGTCAGTGCTATGAGTCAGGGGATCACCGAGCTGACCTGGGTTCGGGCTGCGCAAGGGTTTGCCGGGGCTTCGGCTGCGGTGATTATTCAGGCGCTGGTGCGGGATATGTTTGAACGGGAAGAGTTCGCCCGAACCATGTCTTTCATCACGTTGGTGATGACGATTGCACCGTTGGCGGCGCCGATGGTGGGCGGTTACTTGTCGGTGTGGTTTGGCTGGCGCTCGATCTTCTGGGTGCTGGCTGGGGTCGCGGTCATCGTGATTCTGGCGGTGCTGAACAAGATCCCGGAAACCCTGCCGCCTGAGAAACGCTTGCCGTTTCACCTTGGTGCGACGTTGCGTAATTATGCCCGGATGCTGATCACGCCTGTGGCCGTGGGTCTGATTTTCAGCAGCGGTTTTTCATTCGCCGGGATGTTTACGTTTTTGACGGTTGGCTCGTTTGTTTATATCGATCTCTACCATGTCAGTACCGAAAACTTCGGTCTGTTCTTTGGCTTGAATATTGTGGTGCTGATCCTAATGACCAGCCTCAACGGCCGACTGGTGCGCAAAATGGGCTCGCACTGGATGCTGCGCCTCGGATTGGGGATCCAATTGCTTGCCGGGGCTGGTCTGGTGTGTGGTCAGGTGTTTGAGCTGGGTTTGTGGGGCGTGGTGATCCCGGTGATGTTGTTTGTCGGCACCATTTCGATCATCGGCAGTAACACCATGGCGTGTCTGCTGGCCAAATATCCGCACATGGCCGGGACGGCTTCTTCGCTGGCTGGCACCATGCGTTTCGGGACCGGAACCCTGGTGGGCGGCGCGGTGGCGATGATGCCGGATGCCACAGCCTGGCCAATGGCATTGACCATGGCGTCCTGTGCAGTATTATCTGCGGGTTTTTATTGGTTAATGTCGCGAGATGCATGAGGAGCCACATGGCAGTTTATATTGAAGAGATCGGAAAATTGGTCTCTGACGGGTTGAGTGAGCTGGCTGAGTCGGTTGAAAGCGGGAAAACACCCGGTAACCCGGTGAGTGAAACACACTTTCTCAGCGCCTGGGTTACGAAGTCCATCAAGCAGCAGCGTTACGACCATAGTGTGGCGAAAACGTTACTGGCCTGGCAGCAGCAGGCCCGTAGTATGGGTAAGAATGCCCAGCTGAAGCAGCAGTTTGTTCAGATCTGCAACACACTGACAGGGTTGAACCCGGCCGAGGCGCTGACCGCGGCGGTAACAGCCGCGCAGATCCAGGCGTTGTATCAGGCGCTGACCGCGGCGGGCTGGCTGGTGACCACCGAGTTTGAAGTGAACCGTAAGGTCACCCATCATACCAATGGTCAGGCATCGCTGGTGGTGTGCGCCAAGCAATACCGCGAAGCCATTGCTGAGTCCGGCGACGTGGTGAAACCGCTGTCGTTGTATCTGCGCGGGGATGCCAAAGCGGTGATTGATACGGCATACCAGCACGGTTTGTTGTTGTTTAAAGTCACGGACTACAAGTCGAAGGTGAAGTATCACGGCGAGTATGTGGTTTATCCGTGTAACCACGGGACGCATTTACCGGAGTTGCCGACGCAAGCGGCGCAGTAATGCAGATGTCACAAGACACGTAAAAACGGGGAGGCGGCAACGTCTCCCCGTTTGTCTTGATAGGATGTGCTTCCGGGTTCAGTACCCGTGTCTTGCTCTTGTATTTCTGTTGTTTCGCTGTTGTATTGTGGTGTCTTGTTTTTCGTCGACTTTGCAAGGCGCTATTCAGTGACGGATTTGCCTTCCCGGGCGTCGGCCTGGCAGCGTTTGACAATGGCATGGGTCATGCCTTTAAAAATGAACAGGTGGGCCGGCATCATGGCAAACCAGTACATTAGCCCGGCAAAACCGGCCGGATGCCACCAGGCCCGGATGTCGAGCTCCCGGTACTCACCTAAATCTCGGATGGTAAATTCCAGTCGCCCCAGACCGGGCGCTTTCATCCCGAACAGCAGCGAGAGAAAGCGGTTCGGCTCTAAGTTGATCACTTTCCAGGAATCCAACCGGTCACCCAATGCCAGTGAGTCGGGATCGCGGCGATAACGGTTCAGCGCTTCTCCGCCTGCGGCATAATCAAGCCATTCCCGAAGCCGCCACAGGGCATTGGCATAAAAGTAGCCGGGTTCTCCGCCCAGCTGCTGGATTTGTTGCCAGAGCTGCTCCGGCGTCGCATTGGTTTTCAGCGTGTATCCGGCCTGCTTGGGGTAATACCCATATCCGGGTTGCCAGCGGGCGAGGGCATCGGGGTCAAATCCCCAGATTTCATTGCGAACCACCTCACTTTCATGGCCCAGACATTCTTGTACGGCTTCATCGTAGCTGAGGAGCGTTTGGGGGATCAGGGATTGGATGGCGGAGCTGTTGGCCGCCAGGTCGAGTTGTAACCCACCGATCAGTGCCCGGGCAATATTGGTCGGCACCGAGGTGATAAATTTCAGCCAGTAGGCCGCAATGGTGGGGGTCAGGAGAGCCAGCGGCACAATGCGGACCTGCTTTCCGGCGTACTTGCCCAGAATACGCATTTGATCGGCATAGGTCAGGATCTCCGGGCCGGTGACATCAAAAATCTGATGGCGACAGGGAGTAAAGTGCAGCAACTCCTGGAGGTAGTACAGCAGATTGCGCAGCGCGATGGGGGCGTTTCTGGATTTGACCCATTTGGGCGCGATCATCACCGGGAGGTGGAAAACAAAATCACGCATCACTTCGAAGGCGGCGGAGCCCGGCCCGACGATAATTCCGGCCCGGAGTTCCGTCACGGGGATCCCGCTGTCGCGGAGGATCTCGCCGGTGGCTTTTCGGGCCGCCAGATGTTTGGAATGCCCCTGTTTGGCTTGCAACGCGCCGAGGTAAATGACCCGCTGAACCGTGCTTCGCCTCAGGGCGGTACTGAAGTTACGCGCGGCATCGATTTCGATATCAATAAAGTCATGGCCGTGGTTCATGCCATGCACCAGAAAAAAAACCACGTCGACATCGGCAAGCAGCGGCTCTAAGTCTGTGGTCTGGTTTAAATCCAGTTCAACCAGCGATACGTTGGGAAGCTCGGTCCAGCCCCGCTTGCGCAGCAGATCCAGGTTACGGCCGGTGGCTTTGACCTGATAGCCACTGCTGGCTAACGCCGGAACCAGGTGGCTGCCGACATAGCCGGAGGCCCCGACAACCAGAATCGTTTTACTCATGGATGGTCATGCTCCCTGCAACTTAACGCCTGATAACAGGTACTGCCGCGCCCGGCCAAACAGATCTCGGCGACACTTTGCGAGAGGGAAGCCGATGATAAATTAATAAAATTGGTTGTTTATAAAACTGTAGCGGATAAAATTCGAACTGTCTTCGCCATTGATCGTGATTGCTTTCAACCGCTTGCTTTCAAGAGCAGGTTTTGAGAGCAGGACCTCACGATCGGGCCTCAAGATGATTCCGTCATTGTCCTGTAGTCGGCCTCGCCCGTTGGTAATTCGAAATGAACACTATCCTGCGCCATTTTCAAGGTGAATTTCTTCGCCGTTTATTGTTGATCGCTTTCCCGATTGCTTTGCAAACCATGTTGTTCTCCAGCCGTAGTCTGGTTGACATTATGATGCTGGGTCAGTTGGGGGAGCTGGATGTGGCCGCAATCGGCATTGCCGGCCGGGCGGTATTTGTCGCAACCCTGATGATCTTCGGTGTCACAACCGGCGGGGCATTGCTGACGGCGCAATACTGGGGTGCCGGGAATCGTCGGGGCGTTCAGCAAAGTACCGCATTGACGATTTTGATGACGCTGCTTGCCGCTTTGGGAGCCGGGCTGATTTTTCTGTTCGCGCCGCAAGCGGTGATCGGTATGGCGACAAATTCTGAGGCGGTGATTGCCCTCGGCTCTGAGTACCTGATGATTACCGCATTCAGTCTGTTTACTATGGCCTGGGGCAGCAGTATTGCGGTTGGCCTGCGGGCGATGCACCAACCGGGCATTGCGACCTTCTTCAGTGCGATTGGCATTGTGCTGAATATTTTCCTGAACTGGGTGCTGATTTTCGGTCACTTCGGGTTTCCGGCGCTGGGGATTGCCGGGGCGGCCTGGGCGACGCTGCTGAGTGGTTTGATTGAAGCCGTGTTACTGTATGTCTATCTCAGCCGTCGTCAGCATCTTCTGGCGATGAACTTGCGGTTGCTGCTGGGGGCTGTCGAACTGGGCAAGATCCGCCGTTTCCTCTCGCTGTCGATGCCGACTACGTTCAACCACCTGGCATGGTCGCTGGGGATTTTTGCCTATCACGCCATTATCGGACAATCCGGTGTGCAGGGGCTGGCTGCATTGTCGGTGATGACGCCGATTGAGTCTTTTGCACTGGCACTGCTGATCGGTATTTCCAACGCTTCGGCGGTATTGATCGGCAATCAGCTCGGCGCGAACAACCATGAGGCGGCGTACTATCAGGCCTGGGCGGTGTCTCTGTTTAACTTCTGCTGTGCCGTGGTGGTCGCCTTGGTGATGGTGCTGTGTAAAGATCTGGTGCTGGATCTGTTCTCGGCGTTATCCGGCGAGAGCCGCGCGCTGGCAGAGCATTTCTTCCTGATCTTCGCCGTGGCCGTGGTGGTCAAGAGTATTCCGATGACGATGATTGTCGGTGTGCTACGCGCGGGTGGGGATATTCGGTTTTGCCTGTATCAGGACATGGTTGCGCAGTGGTTGATCGGCATCCCGCTGACGGCTTTCTGTGCCTTTATCTTACAATTACCGTTAGAATGGATTTATGCCATGTTAATTGTGGAAGAGCTGGTGAAGTCTGTCGGCTCGACGATTCGGCTTAAGTCCCGTTCATGGATGAATAACCTGGTGGCCGACGGTTAAGTTTTCGTTGGGGACGATTCGTCTGACAGGGCGCGTGGTATGGATAAAGTTTATTGATTTTTAAGAACTTTGTGGTTGAGGATTAAACGGACTGTTTAATTTGTAGATGGTTTGAAACGCATTGCACCAAAATGGCGAGTAAGCCGGGTAAAGTACTTTCTCATGCCCCGGCTTTGCTGTACATTTCGTTGCCGAAACCACCTACAAACGTTTGGGGAATTGGATGTTACGACTCGTGGAGCTGTGCAAAGGCTATCAGGATGGGGCTGAATACCATTCTGTACTGCAGGGTGCAGAGCTGGCGCTGAATCAAGGTGAGCAATTGGCCCTGATGGGCGAAAGCGGCTCGGGCAAGAGTACCCTGCTGAACCTGATTGCCGGGCTGGATACGGTGGACTCCGGCGAAGTCTGGCTGGGGGAAACGCCGATTCATGCCATCAGCGAACGGGAGCGGACAGCGTTTCGTCGTAACAATATTGGTCTTGTTTTTCAACAGTTTAATTTACTGCCGACGCTGACGACCGCCGATAATATCCGCTTTTGCCGCCAACTCAAAGGGCTGGAAGAAAAGCCGGAGTTATGGCGTCAGATTATCTCAGCGCTGGATTTAATGCCGTTGCTCGGCCGTTACCCGGAAGAGATGTCCGGAGGCCAGCAGCAGCGGGCGGCAATCGCCCGGGCGTTGTATATGGAACCGCAAATTCTGTTGGCGGATGAGCCGACTGGCAGCCTGGATGAACGCAACGCCGGGGCGGTGATCCGCTTGCTGGTGAACCTGACCCGCCAGCTCGATTGTACCCTGTTGCTGGTCACGCACAGCAAGCAGGTTGCAGAGCACATGAGTGGCTGTATTCGACTGCAGGGAGGTCAACTGCATGTTAAGCCCCGTAGCTAAGGCGCTCTGGGGGCACTACAAACGCCACCCGTTTCAAATCGTTTTGGTGTGGCTGGGCCTGACGCTCGGCATTGCCTTGTTGGTCGGCGTCATGGGCGTCAATCAGCAAGCCAGGGAAAGCTACCGCCAGGGCGAGCAACTTTTTTCCAATCCTTTTCCTTACCGAATTCGTCATCAGCAACCGGCCATGAAAGTGCCTCAGGCTTTCTATATTGACCTGCGCCGGGCCGGCTTTTCTCAATGCGTTCCGATGGATCAACACCGGGTGGTGACCGATGACAATCGGGACTATGAGATCGTCGGCATTGATCCGGTGGCGATGATGTCCAGCTTCAAGGTGCGCGCTGCGGCTGATCGTCAGGCGCAGATGCTCTCGCTGATGCAGCCGCCGTATCCGATCATGGTCGGTGAGCAACTGGCGTACTACATGGGCGTTGAGGACGGGCAGTTTCTCAAGCTCGACAACGGCAAATCGATAGGCCCGCTGCGGGTGGTTGAAGAAGAGCGGGTCCGCGGTCCGCGGATGATCGCCGATATGGCGGTGGTGCGGGATCTGTATCCGAGTGCCGGGCTGTCTGCCATTCTGTGTGCCGAGATGTCTCATGAGCGATTAAATCAACTGGCCGCCGAACTTCCGCCCGCCTTGCAGCTGGAGCACAACCAGAGCGAAACGCTGGAGCCGCTCACCGATGCGTTTCACCTGAATCTGTTTGCGATGGGGATGCTGGCGTTTGTGGTCGGCTTATTCATCTTCTATCAGGCGATGTCGCTCTCGCTGACCCAGCGTCAGCCGCTGGTCGGGCTGTTGCGACAGGCCGGGGTGTCAGGGACCCAACTGACCCAGGCGTTGTTGCTGGAACTGCTGGGGTGGATTGTCCTCGGTCTGATTGGCGGGAATTTATTGGGATTGGTGCTGGCGCAGCAATTGTTGCCGTCGGTTGCGGAGACGCTGAACAGCCTGTACGGGGCCAATGTCAGCCTGGAAGTGGCGTGGCACTGGCAGTGGGGTCTGGCCTCGCTGGCCATTGCCATGTGCGGCTGTTTGTTGTCCTGCGGCTGGCCGTTGATCCGTCTGATCAAAACCCAGCCGGCCCGGTTGTCGACCCACATGGCACTGGTGCGTTTCAGCGGCCGGGAATTCGCCTGGCAGGCCTTTTTCTCCGGTCTCTTTATTGCAGCGGCCTGGGGGGTGTATCAGTTGCCTCATGGTCAGTTGGCCGGATTTGTACTGATCGCCTTTATTCTGATTGCCTCGGCGCTGGTGATGCCGTTCTTGCTGTGGCAGTTGTTTAGGAGCCTGGGATTGCTCGTACGCTCGGCCCGGTTGCGCTGGTTTTTCTCGGATGCCGCCGCCAGCCTGAGTTACCGTGGCGTTGCTTCGATGGCATTTATGCTGGCTCTGGCCTCGAACATCGGGATGGAAACCATGGTCGGCAGTTTTCGCAATACCACCCAGGTCTGGCTGGATCAGCGTCTGGCGGCAGACATTTACGTGCGTCCGTCCATGAGCGTTGCCCCGCGTATCGCCCAGTGGCTGGAGAAACGCGATGATGTGCGCCAGGTGTGGTGGCAGTGGCGGAAAGAGCTGCCGACGGATGAAGGCACCCTGCAGGTGGTCAGCATCGGCGGGACGCAACAGGAGCAGGAGGCATTGTCGATCAAGGTCGCGATCCCAGAATACTGGCAAAAGCTTCATCATCAGCGGGCGGTGCTGGTGAGTGAATCACTGGCGCTCAAGCGCGGCTGGCAGCCGGGTGAGTTCATCAACCTGCCGTCTCCGATGAATGAGCGCTGGCAGATCGCCGGGATTTACTACGACTACGGCAACCCCTATGGTCAGATCATGATGTCGCATAAACGTTGGCAGACCTTGTGGCCGCAAAACGGACAGGTCGGTTTGGCCGTTCATTTGAAGCCGGGCACGGATAGCATGGATGTGATGAAAGCCATTGGCGAGCGGTTCCGTCTGCCGCCGGAGCGGGTGCGTAACAATGTCGAACTGATGGCGCAGGCGATGCGGGTGTTTGACCGGACCTTCATTATTACCGCGACCCTGGGCAAACTGACGTTATTTGTGGCGGTTTGCGGTTTGTTCTTCGCCACGGTGGCCGGTGAAGTCTCCCGTCAGCGCCAGTTTGCTCTGCTGCGCTGTATGGGCATGACGGGCCGCGAACTGGCTTTGCTTGGCGGGGGACAACTCCTGCTGATCGGGCTGCTGACATCGATCATTGCATTGCCGTTGGGGCTGATCCTCGCCCAGCTGCTCATTGACGTGGTGTTGAAATATTCGTTCGGCTGGACCATGCCGGTGCAATATTTCCCGTTTGAGTACCTGACTTCGCTGGGCTCGGCACTTGTGGTGCTGCTGGCCGCAGGCGCCTGGCCGGTCTGGCGGCTGGTGAAGCGCTCGGCCATCCTGTCACTGCGGGAGGCTTTCTGATGCGTAGCAGACGATTAGTGCCGTGGCTGACGGGGATATTGCTGACAGTCGGGTTGCTGGGGTGTGAGCCTGCTGGGCAGGAGCGGGCCAATACGGTCGAAATTTTGAGTCAGGGACTAGACGGTGACGATCAGAATTTTGAAACCGTTGTGCCCGGCAAGACCTGGCAGTTTCCGCAGGATCATCTCAGCCACCCGAGCTTTAAAACAGAGTGGTGGTATTTGACGGCGAACCTGACGTCACCGGAAGGAAAAACCTTCGGTGTTCAGTGGACCTTATTCCGTTTCGCAGGTCGTAATACGGCCGAGGCAGGCTGGCACAGCCCGCAAATGTACATGGCACATGTGGCCGTGACTGGCGAGAAGCAGCTTTGGCATGCCGAGCGCTTCGCCCGGGGCGGAATTGGTCAGGCGGGCGTTACCGGCAATCCATTCCGGGCTTGGTTGGACAACTGGTCATGGCGCTCCGAGGACAGCAATCCGTTTCCGGGGACGCTGTCGTTTGCGGATGAGCGTATGGTCGCAACCCTGCAGGTTCAAAATCAGGGCGCCCTGATTTTTCAGGGCGAGAACGGCTACAGCCGCAAACACGCCAGTCAGGATATCGCTTCTTACTATTACAGTGCGCCGTTTCTGCATCTGGAGGGCACCCTGGTGCTGGACGGCCTGCCTTATCAGGTCTCCGGACCGGGTTGGCTGGATCGGGAATGGAGCAGTGAAGGACTGGCGCAAAGTCAGCTGGGCTGGGACTGGTTCTCGCTGCATCTCGACGATGGCAGTGCTTTGATGCTGTATCAGATCCGGGAAGCGGATTCGGTGCCGTATTATTTTGGCTCGCGGAGTTGGCCGGACGGCAGGGCCGTGATGCTCTCTGCGGACGAGATCCGGATGATCCCGATAGCCAATGCCCGTCATGAAGGCAAGCTTTACCCGGTGCAGTGGCAGATCGCTGTCCCGAGTCAACAGATTCAAGTGAAAGTGGATGTGGTCCGTAAGGAACAATGGTTGCCGTTTATGTTTTCCTATTGGGAAGGCCCGGTCAGGGTCAGCGGCAGTCATACCGGACAGGGATTTATGGAGTTGACCGGCTATTAGGTGACGACATCACAGGTGGATGTTGTGCTTGATCGTCGGTTTGCCATAAAAAGAATTAGGATGAAATTGTGACCAATACGATAACGATTGATGAAAACACGCTGGGACAACGGTTGATTAACCACCGGCGGGAGTTTCATCGCTACCCGGAATCGGCCTGGTGTGAGTTTTTCACCACCAGCCGGATTGCCGGACTGTTGCAGTCGCTCGGTTATGCACTGCATTTTTCGGATGCCATTATCCATCGTGACGCCATCATGGGACGGGATGAAACCGAAGTAGCCCATGCTCGGGAACGGGCGATGAGCTGGGGGGCTGATGCCAGTTTCATGGCCCAAATGGACGGGATCACCGGTGTCGGCGCCGTGCTGGAGACCGGCCGCCCCGGACCTGTCATCGCCCTGCGTTTTGATATTGATGCGGTCGAAGTCCGCGAAAGTCAGGAAGATGCACATCGGCCGCGGTTTCTGGGCTTTGCTTCGCTCCAGGCGGGCGTGGCCCATGCCTGCGGCCATGATGCGCATACGGCGATTGGCCTCGGCGTTGCTGAAATTCTGGCGGCCAACCGTGATGCTTTGTGCGGGACGATCAAGCTGCTGTTCCAACCTGCTGAAGAAGGGTGCCGAGCCGGTAAGGCAGTTGCGCAAAGTGGCTGGCTTGATGACGTCGATTATTTCTTTGCCGCCCATATCGGGATGAATGTGCCGAGTGGCACATTGGTGTGCGATCCGCAGCATTTTCTTTGCAGCTCGAAGTTCGATTTGCATTTTTCGGGCAAAGCGGCCCATGCCGGGATCGAACCCAATGCCGGGTGTAATGCGTTGGCGGCAGCCTGTACCGCAGTCACTCAAATGCTGGCGATCCCCCGCCACCGTGACGGGATGACCCGGATCAACGTCGGTCAGTTTCATGCCGGTGACGGACGGAACGTGATCCCGGCCAAAGCCGTGCTGATGGGGGAAACCCGGGGTGAGAACCGAACCCTGAACAGCTATATGTACCAGCAGGTCGAACAGATTGCCCGAGCCGCGGCCCAGATGCACGGGGTGGCGCTGGAGATCAAAACCCAGGGCGAGGCCATTGGGCTGGAAAATGATCCGGCGCTGGTGGCGATGCTGGCCAAACTGGGCCTGAGTAGCGGATTTAGCCAGGTGGTGCTGGAAAAAGATTTCGGTGCCAGTGAGGATGCCGGCTATCTGGTCGAGCGGGTTCAGGCGAACGGCGGCAAGGCCATTTATTGTCTGGTGGGCTCTGATCTGGCTGCCGGTCACCACAGCGGTGATTTTGACATTGATGAGAGTCGGATGTTGCCGGCGGTCAAATTGTTCTTAAATGCGATCAGCGAGTTGCAAATGCACCCGGCCTGACGTGCGCCTGCATGAAATCTGTCAGCATGGCCCTACCCACCAGCTAAGCTGTAGGGTAGGGCAATCAAGCTGCTGGCAGCTTTCGGCAGAGGAGTGTGCGTCATCATGGGCAGAACCATCAGTGCCAAGAATAACTTTTTCTATCTGACCGCCTCGCTGGTCATTCTGTTGATCAGCGCCACCCTGACCCAGGCCCTCAGCGGCAGCTGGTTTGACTGGGTGCTCAAAGGGGTCACACTGTTCAATTTTGCCGTCTGCCTGGTCAGTTTACAGGTCGACAAAGTCTGGTTTCGCTTTCTGATCTCTGTCGTCATCGGCTGGGGGATGGTTTCGATCGGTAAAGCATTTTTCCCCTCCCGCGAAATGGACGCTCTGGTTTTGGCGCTGATGCTTTGCTTTTTCCTCGGTACGTTCAAAATCATCGCCCGAAAGATCCTGTTCACCGGTTCTATTGATGTCAATAAAGTGGTCGGCTCGGTGGCGCTGTTTCTACTGCTCGGCCTGATGTGGGCCATGGTGTATCTGATTATTCTGGAGTTTTCGCCCCAAGCCTTTACTGGGATGTCGCCATTGCCCTGGGGCAAGAATTTTGCCAACGTCACGTATTTCAGCTTTGTGACCCTCACCACCTTAGGCTATGGTGACATTAGTCCGGTGTCGCTGGTTGCGCGGGTCATGGTTTATCTTGAAGCCATTACCGGTGTATTTTATATGGCTATCGTGGTGGCCAGTCTGGTGGGCGCCAGCCAGCAGCACCGGGGAGAGAAGCAGGATCCCCCATAGTTTCGGCTTTCAGGAGGAAAGTCTGGAGCGCAAGCCGTTTTGTTTGTGAAGGAGCACGACATGAAACGCAATTTTTTTCAAAAAGCCCGGCGGCTCATCAATCAGCTGGAAGTGTTGGCCGAGACGTTCAGCCTTCCCAGAGTCGAGAAGAAAGAACTCGGCGTGGTCGGCGGTGATGTGCCGGACAATGCCCTGGATAACCAAACGGTTTTTATCAGTGGCGGCTCTCGGGGAATTGGCTTGGCGATTGCCAAGCGGTGCGCCCAAGCCGGAGCGACGGTGGTGATTGCCGCAAAGACCACAGCGCCGCATCCGAAGCTGCCGGGCACGATTTATTCGGCCGCGGATGAAATCAATCAGCTGGGCGTTGGCAAAGCCATTCCGGTGGTGCTGGATATTCGTGACGAAGATGCGATTGAGCAGGCGGTTGCCCAGGTGGTCAAACAAACCGGCGGCATTGATGTGGTGATCAACAATGCCAGCGCGATCCACCTGGCGGATATGGAAAATACACCCAGCAAAAAGTTTGACCTGATGTTCTCGATTAATGTCCGGGGGACGTTTCTGCTAACTCAGGCGTGCTTACCGTATCTTAGACGCTCGGCAAATCCACATATTGTTACCTTATCCCCACCCATCAGCCTGCAACCGAAATGGTTTGCGGCCCACGGCGCTTACACCACCTCCAAATATGCGATGTCGATGATGGCGATGACGTTTGCCGAAGAGCTGGCAGCGTATGATATCGCCTCGAATGCCCTGTGGCCGAAGAGCACCATCGCCACCTCGGCGATTGAGAACATGGTCGGCGGTAAGTTGCTTGAAGATCGCTCCCGCAAACCCGAGATTATGGCCGATGCCTGTTATGCGGTGATCACCCGGGATGCCAAAACTTGCAGCGGCAATTTCTTCATCGATGAAGATGTACTGCGTGAGCAGGGCATCACGGATTTTGACCACTATGCCTGTAAGCCGGGTCATCCGTTGCAGCGGGATCTGTTTTTGGAAGATTAAGGGGGCGATGAGCCTGCCCGGCAGTGATGTTATTGCTCTTTGTTCTCACAGCGCGCCTTTAGCTTCAAGAGCCGAGCTTTGTCGACTGCGGGTTGCCAAAGCTCAGATGATTGTTGGTGATCGCTGTTATCATGTTCGTGAAAGCCGCATTGGTGGTACTTTTCAGTGAGTTGCATCAGCCAATCGTGGTGCGGGATCGGCAGCGGGGCGGCTTTCAGTTTTCGCAGGGTGGCTTCTATCTCCTGGTCATTGAGAAAACGGCTGGCGAGCAAACAGTGCAGGTAGCCTAAGTTAACTTCGCTGCTGTAAGGAAAGTCCTGTAGAAGTTGTTGATACAGGCTGAGGGAGTGTTGCTGGTGGCAAAAGGATAGCTGGTGTGCTTCTTTGACCTGGTCAAAGAGCGTCAAGATGCGGGACGTTAACGCTTCATTGTGTTGAATGAGGTGAAAATCATCAAATGTGACTCTGCACAGTTTTTCTTTGAGCTCAAGCTCAGCATAGAGTTGGGTGGCGAGATATAGCTCACCTAATGCCAGTGAGGGAAAAATGGCCTTCACCAGAAAATCTGCGGGCAGCTTGCCAGGCTCATGGAAAAAACGGGCAAAGGCTTTCATCAGGCAGCGCCTGGCCTTTTCCTCGTTTTGCTCAAGCAGGTAGAGGCGGGAAAACGTCAGGTAGCCATAGGCGATCGCGATGGTTTTCTGCGGAGCCGGGAGTTTAAGTCGGGCCCGGTTAACCAGCGTTTTCACGAGATGTCTGTACTGGGGGGCCGTCCCCCGGGCCAAGTATTCGCTATAAGTTCGCTCAATACTGGCGCAGCACTCGGCTAAATAATAGCGCCAGGAATCATTCATCAGTGGAAGACTCTCTGCCAGTTGCCGGGTTAAATTGGCGAGCGTTTCGGTGTCATGAAATGTGGCCGACAAGCGGAATACCGACAAGATCCGGTTGCAGGAACGAGGGGTCAGCGCTAAGGCCTTGCTCGCGTACTTGAAGGCATGGCCCAGGTTTCCTGCCGATTCATGGTAAATCACCAGCTCGTCGATGGCCTCGATGGTGAGTGGTGAGTACCGGAGCAGGTATTCTAAAAGTTTTGTGGCGGTTTCGAAATCACCTTGGTGATAGTGTAAGCGCGCTTCCGTGCGTGTAATAAACGGGTGCTGGCTGTGCTTTTTCAATACCGGAAGCAGGCGCTGAATTTGCTGCCAGTCTTGGTTTTTGATCAGCAACTCGACCAGGGTTTGGATTAACGAGAATTGGTAGCCATAGGTGCCCAGCTGCATCTTACACACGGTAATGGCCTGGCTGATGCCTTGCTCTGCCAGGGCTTTCTGGATCGGCCTTCTGAGCATGACCGTCTCATAAACACGGTGTAACTTTTCTTTCAATTCCCTTGATGACACGGGCTTTAACAGAAATTCATCAACCGATGAGCTGATGACGGTCATCGCGGTTTTGACCGTATGATCGCCCGAGATCATCATTAGCCCGCAATCCGGCGGGAGCAGTTCCTGCGCGACTAAGATATCCACTAGTTCACAGCCGTTAATTTTCCCGTCCAGATGAAAGTCAACGATGATGATGGAATAGCTTTTCATCCGGCATAAGTTGAATGCTTCACTCTCGCTCGTAGCAATGTCAACCGCTTCAATGCCGAATTCATTCATCATATGCTTCAGAATGAATGCCGCACTTTTCTGATCATCGACGATCAGGACCTTGATCTGGCCCCAGTGGTCACCGTCGAGTGGCGTGGCGCTCGTATGATTCATCATGTCAACTCCTTGTAAGACCTGATTTTATCAAGCACGGCAAAGCGTCTTACCTTCTATAAACGTAGCTGTTTTTCTGGCCTTGGTTGCATGGGTATTTCAACAATCAATTGAGAGGGCTTCAGGTTGAGTGTGGTGATGCCGACCGGAAGCACTCGGTCAGCTTGTGAATCCATGGAGCTGTGTCTATCCATGTCACTTTGTTACTGGTATTCCACCCAAAGCTGAACGTGTGGTTTTCCCCGGCCTCAACACCGGGAAAAACCTAGCCCGGATAAAATGCTCTCAGTCATTGTAAAGGGATTGATAAATAGAAAACGGTGATCTGTTCAGCGAAAACGCAATTGATCATGTATTGAATCGCAGGGCTCCCAACGGGCTAGCTCGTCAGTGATTCAGAGAGGTGTTTGGAAAACTCCAGATCGATGAGCACTGTTGCATTGAGCTCGGCCCCATCGATCACTTCCTCACTGACCTTGCCGGTTGGCAGGAAACCGTGCCGTTGATAAAAGCGATGGGCGCGATGGTTCCCCTCCAGCGCCCATAGCTTGATTTGCTCAGCCCGAGATTGAGTAAATGTTTTTCACAGGTGTCATAGAGGCAACTTCCTATGTCGCTGTGATATCGCGTTGGTGCAATGTAGAGCGCGCTGAGTTCATAAGTTTTCGGATTGTAGTAGCCTTTTGGTTGCCCGCAGCAAAGAAAACCAAGTAAGTCGGATTGATCTTCAGCAACAAAGACCCAAGCCAATTCATGGCCAATAATGTTGGCCCATTGCTTTTCACGATGGGCCAGCGTAAAGCGATCAATATAGTGCTTGGGCATTAAGCTATCGTAAGCTTCAGACCATGAAGCAACATGAATTGCAGCAATTGCTGTTACGTCATCGATTGATGCTTTTCGAATCTTGTACTGCACTGATTTTCCTATTGGATATATAACCGCTGAAACATGGCGATGCATTGGCATCACTTTACATCACGGGGCACGGGACGCAGTTCTGTATCTGCTGCGGTTGACCCAATCACTTACGGGTTTGTCAGGTATCGTGATCCACTTGAACACGCCACCATTTGGGCTTTTTGGAGACATAGGAATGTGCAAGGGGGCGGAGTTCTTTGCGGTTGGGGGAATCAAAGACACCGAGCACGAGGGCGATCGCCGGGGCATCATCAATGGCACCTAATGTGCTGCCACAAATGTCACAAAAGTTTCGGGAAGATACCTCTGAGGAACGCCAGGTTTTAGGTTGTCCACCCGGACCATCCCAAGTCACCTGGTCTTGATCAAATTCGACCCAGGCCTGTGTCAGGGCGCCGGAATGACGTTGACACATTTTGCATGAGCAAGTGTGGGGATTCCTGGGGGCGCCCGTTGCGGTAAAACGGATGTTGCCACACAAGCAACCGCCTTGATACGTTCTTCCCATTGATTGAACTCCGAATTTTCTGAGGTAGCCGCAAATGACATGGCTTTCAATTCATCAGCGAATGAGCACAACATGATTGCGGCTTTCCTGGTGGGTGACAGTGTCACTATTCTGCGCGTTTTGAGAGCCTTACTGCAAGTGCGCGACACATCCAATTGGAAACTTAGAGTTCCCACTCTGATTGATAGGTGCGACCTTCCAGGAGTGTGCACAGCTCGGCCATCACTTTCATCGATTTGACCAGGCGAGGCCGGCGTTCATCGGTCAGGCGGCCATCCAGCCAGTGTCGGTTATGCACGTAGACATTGTAGGGGTTGATAATGCACTTGAAGTCGATCATCAACGACGTGGCTAATGCCGAGTGCGCCATATAGCTGTGGGGTAATCCTGCGGCATTGACGAACGTCACCACTTTGTCAAAGAGGGCGCTGACATGATTTTCATCGGTTGACCCCACATATTCGATATACTTTTTGAGTTCTGAACAACAGCCCCAATTGTACGTCGGGCTGCAAAGCACCACGCCGGCGGCCTCGATCGTCAGGCTGTGCAGATATTGATATTGCTCGGTTTGATAGATGGTATCGTTGTCAAAGTTTGGTACCTTGAGCTCATCTAAATCAACAAGCTTGGCATTGATCCCCATGTCATCGAATGCATGCTGACATTCTTGGGCCAAAATACGGCTCCTGCTGTTTGGATCCTGGCTTGAGCTGACAATTAATATGTACATTGACAATAATCCCTTTACTTTCTTCTGTTGAGTGCTGACGCCCAATTCATTGTTTACTGATGATGGGTTTAGTCATGTTGATGCCTGTCGGCTGGAAGCCGATCTCCTGATAGAGTTTGAATGCACGCTCATTGTCATAGGCAACGAGAAGTTCAACGCGATGAATTCCGTGATCTGACCAAGCGCTATCTAATAACTGGTAAAGTCCTTTCCCATACCCTTTGCCTTGGTATTGCGGAAAAATTTGAAAGTCATAAATAAACGCGGAATCATCATCTAAGCGGTACCAAAAATAACCGATGGCATGCGTGTCGCTATTTTGTTCAACCTCCAGGCAAAGCAGGAAGTTTTTGTCAGTTTCCAAGCCCTGAGGCAGACATTCATCAAGTTCCTGATTGGCTAATTGAATGCCTTCAGCGAAAGAAATTTTCCGGGCATCAGCGAGCTCTTGGCCTCTAAATTCATTTGAATAGGACCGATATTCCAGAAAATCTTTCTGCGTCATATTCCGATAAGAGATCATACGTCGCACCTTCCTTATCGTCATTTGGTGTTAAAACGAACGAATGACATGGGGAGCTTTTCATTAGGTTGCTCCCCGCTTGACTCTCTGGTGATGAAACACCTCGGTCCATCTACAAAGCGTTGATGGTGTTGATTGAGCGATATCGTTTCATGCTCTACGTTGAAGAGCGTCAGACAGTGTTGGGTATTGTGTGCGACATGTTTCATAAAATCAATGAGTTTCAACGGGTTAAATTGCGTGTGAGAGCGGCTGGAACATGGTTTGAGGTGCTGAAAATGAAAGGGAGAAGGTTGGCCTTCTCCCTTGGTAATGCTGGTTGCTGATGTCAGCTTTCGTAAACTCTTACTTCAGCTTAAGTGACGAGGTAGTGCCGTTGAGCAACTGTCGCTGCGGATTGACTTCAATATAGTCGATGACCTCCGAGTAACGTTGCCTGTTTGCGTTCAGCTCGTCCACGACATGGGGTTTGAACTGAACGATCAGTACGCGTCGTTCCGGCATGGCATCGGTGACCGTGCCACCCAACTTGGCAACCAGTGACTTGGCTTGCGCTTCCATCTCAGGCTTGTATTTCAGGTAATAGCTGATGGCTTGCTGTTCCTGAGACTGAGTCGCTTTCGAAGATTCTCCCGGCATCGGCATTCCCCGGTTGTACGCATGGCTCGGCGCGGCGGCCAGACCTGCGGTGATGAGCAGCGAAGCCAGAAGCGTTTTTTTCAGGAAGAACCCGCGAAGCAATTGCGGAGCACAATATTTTTGCATAATCCAACCTTATTGGAAGTTAATGCGCCAGCTGTTCAGGGTACCGGTATCACGACGTGCGTTGTCGTACACTTTCAGCTGCCAGTTTCCTTGGGAGTCCACACCAGCGTAGTTGACCGTGAAAGTTTTCACAATGTCGTTGGCTGAGCCGCCGCTGTTGTTGTGCAGCACCACGCTGGCGCCGTTGGGTGCCACCAAGGTGACATTCAGGTCGCCGATGTAGGTGTGCGTAATATCCAGATCCACAGTGATTGAACCAGAGTCGCCCGTACGGGTCACATCGATCACGCTGGTAATGCCGCTCAGGTTGTTATCCGGAATCGCAACGGATGTGGTGTTGCTGAAGCTCTCGGCGCCTGAACCTGTACCGTCCGGACCATTACAACCCGCATCCAGGTAAGCTTTGGCTGCCGCGGCATCGATCAGACCATAACCAGTGCGGTTGTCGCGACCCGCAACATCGATATCTTCTGCGGATGCAGTCAGCGCTTGACGAACCTGGCTGGCATTACACTGTGGATGATAGCTCCACACCAGTGCTGCAACGCCGGTGACGTGCGGTGTCGCCATCGACGTCCCGTTGTAGTACTCGTAGTCTTCGTTGGTTGTGCTGCTGACGGTGATGGCCTGACCGATAGCGTTGGTCAGATCCAGACCCAGTTGACGATCAACCGAAACGGAAACCATCGGATAGCTGTTGTTGGTATCGACCAGGAACGGGTTCTGCAAGCCGGCCAGTGCGGTATTACTGTAGACAATGGCTGCAGAAGCCCCGGCGTTGTAACAGGCTGCCACCGCGTCGACTTCCGGATAAACGCCGGAAGCCTGATTGCCGATACGCTCGGTCAGACAGACTTTACCGTTCATGTCGCCACACTGATAGTTGCCGGCGCTGGTATCACAAGTCGCTAGTTCTGCGGTGATGCTGCCGGGTACGGGTGCCGGAACGTAGCTGCCGTTGGTATTGATCAAGCGGTTGTGCGGAACAACGCCACGATCAAAATAGCGTTGACCGGCCAGCGAAATGTCAGCCAGGCGACCTTCACCCAGCGTGACGGTCGACAGGATGGCTTCACCCGGCGCGGCAATTTCAACCTGGTTGGTGGCTTGCGAGAATGCCGCATGATGTTTTTGGTTATCGATGGCCGCGACAGACATCACGGAATCATAAGAAGCCGGGTAGCTGTGGGCGGTGTTGCCATCGTTACCGGCCGCCGCGATCAACAGCACGCCGTTGTCATAGTGCTGTTTCAGCGCATTTTTTTCGGTCCGGCTCGATTGACTGCCCCCGAGACTCATGTTGATGACATTGGCGTTATTGGCGACACAGGTGTCAATCGCTTTGACCAGGCTGGAAGAGTAGCCCCAGCCGGATTCATTAAACACTTTGACGATGTGCAGATTGACGTTCTGGTTTGGCAGGACACCGACGACCCCTTCGTTATTGGAGATCGCAGCAATGGTCCCGGCAACGTGTGTGCCGTGTGCATTATTATTCCCTGGCGAAGACCAGCTGCCTGTGCCGCTGTCGTTGGTGCCGCTGACCTGGTTACCGCTGAGATCGTTGTGGGCTAAGTCATAACCGGAGTCGATAATACAGACGGTGCGGTTACCGGCGTTGCTGTCGCTCAGCAGTGTGGCACCGACGAAGGTTTGTCCCCAGGGCAGGGTTTCAGACAGTAAGTAACGTGGCGGGTCAATTTCCACGTATTCAACGTCCGGGTTTGATGCCAGGGTCTGAATCGCACTTACATCCAATTCGGCGCTATAAATGGCTTTTTTCCCAATCGGTTCAACGGCTTTAGCGTTGACGCGATCAAGCAAAGATTGTTGCGCCAAATGGTTCCCGGAGAATGGGCTGGCACTCCTGACTGCCAAACCAGACTGCGACTGATCTTTGAATTTTACGATATATTTCATCGGCATATCCGGCTTTCCGAAACCTGCCAACTCGTTGGCTGTTGCATGAGCGCCGCACGCCATGGCAGCAACAGGTAACAGGCAACGAACCATTTTAGCTGTGTTTGTCAATTTCATTCGCTCTTCCTTTTTTGAGCATTGTTATAATTCAAATCTATGATATCTATTCACTTTTAATGAATAAGTGCACTTTTTCAGTGACAGAACACGTATAGCCGTTGTGTTGAGAAGATGTGAGGAAAAAACGAGATGAAGGTTAAGAAGTTGGCTGCACATCAGATATTCAACTGGAAGAGTAAACATGAACCAGATGAATATTAAGACTGATTCCCATTCAAGTGACTTTATTGTCTGAATTTCTATACGAATCAAATGCAAAAATATGCTTGATTGTCTGTAAGTTTAGTCACTTGGATGAGCGGGCAGGCCAGAAAAGGGGAATCATTGGGTGATATTTTCCCGGCGAACCGGGCCGCCGGGGTGGGGAAAGCCGGTGTCTTTGCGTCAGCGGCGTTTGATTTTTCGCGGGATCACTTCTACCCCGGTTCGGTAGCGACCGGCCGTGGCGTTAAGCGCCAACTCCAGGGCACTGTCCGCAATTAGCTCGAACTGCTGGGGAAGCGACTGGATCTTCATCGGCAGGAAATCGAGCAGCCGGTTATCGCCAAAGGTTGCCAGGCGGGTCCGCTGCATCAATGCCGGGTTGGCAAGCAGGCAATCGAGGATCCCTTCAAACAGCGTATAAGAGGTGGCCAGAATCGCGTCGGGCAGGCAATCCTGGTCAATCCATTGTTGCACCAGTTGCTGACCTTGTTCCTGACTGAAGTGATCGCCATAGGCGACCTGTGTTTTGAGATCGGGCCGGGTAGCCTGAATCGCCGAGAGAAAGCCCTGCTCTCGTTCAATCGAGACTCCGAGTTCAGGTACCGCGCCAATGAGTCCGATGGCGCAGATGTCATCAGCAAGCAGGCTCTGGGTGAGCTCGAACGCCCCTTCCAGATCTTCACTGATCACACTGGCAAAGGTTTCATCATTCATCGCCCGGTCAATCGCAATCACCGGCACGCCCGCAGTTTGGATCTTGGCGTAGAAAGGATGGTCGGTCGGCAGTGCACTCGCCACCAACAGTGCATCAATGCGGCGGCTGAGCAGGTTGTCGGCCACTTTCATCTCGGTGTCGATGTCATCATCAGAGCAGGAAATGATCAACTGATAACCGGCTTTACGGGCATCCCTTTCCAGCAGCTTGGCCAGCTTGGCATAACTGCTGTTTTCCAGATCCGGAATGATCAGTCCGAGCGAGCGACTGCTGCCGGCGCGAAGCGACGTTGCGGCGTGATCCGGGCGGAAATTGAACTCATCCACTACGGCCATGACTTTCTGCTGGGTCTTTTCACTGATCCGGTATTTCGCGGCTTTCCCGTTGATCACATAGCTGGCTGTGGTGCGGGAAACGCCGGCGAGTTTGGCTATTTCATCTAGTTTCATTCTCTGCTTTCACTGCTGACAGAATTTGTGCGGCGGATCATATAATCGCAAAGGATCCTGCGCGGAACAATTGCAATCTTAGCTGAAACCATTCAGCATGTCAGCTGAAAGGTTTCAGCAGAGCATTCAATTGAACTTAAGTTGTGCTGAAATTTTTATTTTCAACTTTTGCTGAAACGTTTCAGCTTTATAAAAACTCAACTAGACTGAAGACAGGTCGAGCCGCGAAAGGTTTTTCGCGGGTGAATCAGACAAGAGGGATAACGCATGTTGTCACTAAGACATCAGGATATACAGCTACAGCAGGCCGCCGCCAATAAACAAGCAGCGATCCGAGCGTTGGCCGCAGGATTAGAGCAACAGGGGCTGGTCGAACAAGGGTATGTCAACGGGATGCTGGCGCGCGAAGCGCAGAATTCTACCTTTTTAGGCAACGGCATCGCCATTCCGCACGGCACCACAGAGACCCGTGGCCTGGTGAAGCAAACCGGGGTTATCGTCCACCACTTCCCACAAGGCGTGGACTGGGGGGATGGCAAAACCGCTTACCTGGCAATTGGGATTGCCGCCAAATCGGATGAACACTTGGGGATCCTCAAGCAGTTGACCAAAGTGCTGTCGGCTGACGGCGTTGAACAAAAGCTGCAGCAGTGCGACTCCGCCGATGCGTTGATTGCCATTCTCAACGGAGAAGCTCAGTTAGAGCCAGAGCTGGAGCCGGGGTTGATCCAGTTAGCATTTCCGGCCACCGACCTGATCCAGCTGATTGCGGTTGCTGCCGGGATGCTCAAAAACCGTCAGTGGGTCACCAATGAGAGCGTGGCAGATGCCATTGCCAGTGGCGCGAGCTATCTCGGTCAGGGCTTGTGGCTGGCCAAAACCGGCAAATCGGTGACGCGCACTGCGCTGTCTTTTGTGACGCCGGCTCAAGCTTTTGACGTCGATGGTCAGCCGGTACGCGGGGTGTTGATGGTTGCCGCCTGTAATAGTGTGCATCTGCCGCACCTGAATGTGCTGGCGAAACTGCTGTACAACCAGCAGGCCGACAAGCTGTTCAGCGCAGATGCTGAAAAAGTGGTGTCGCTGCTGAGCGAGGAACTGCTGGAAGGGAACAGCCAGGTGTTCAAGATCCGCAATGCGCATGGTCTCCACGCGCGTCCGGGGGCGATGCTGGTGAGTGTGGCCAAGAAGTTCAGTGCCAATATCCTGGTGAAAAACCTTCATGGGGACGGCAAAGCCGTGAACGCCAAGAGCCTGATGAAAGTGATTGCCCTTGGGGTGAAACAAGGCCACGAGCTGGAGTTTACCGTCCAGGGGGATGACGGGGATCAGGCGCTGGCAGCGATCGGTCTGGCGATTGCAGACGGACTGGGCGAGGGCAGAGCATGAGCACATCGGTGAAGCCAAAAGTCGTCACGGTCACCCTGAACCCGGCGCTGGATCTGACCGGCAACCTGGCCGCGCTGGTGCCGGGCAGTGTCAACCTGGTCGCGCAGGGGAGCCTGCATCCGGCAGGGAAAGGGGTCAATGTTGCCAAGGTGCTGGCTGAGCTGGGCGCCGAAGTCACGGTCACCGGCCTGCTGGGCGCCGATAACCAGGAGCCGTTCTGTCAGTTGTTTGAAGTGCTGGGCGCGGCGGATCGCTTTGTCCGCGTGCCGGGGGCCAGCCGGATCAACGTCAAGTTGGTCGAGGCGGACGGTCGGGTCAGTGATCTCAACTTTCCCGGCGTTGCCGTCACGGAAGCAGCAATTACCGCATTTGAGGAAACGCTTTTTGCGCTGGCTGAGCAGCACGAGGTGTTTGTGATTTCGGGCAGCTTACCGCAGGGCATTTCGCCTGCACGCTGCGCCGGTTGGATCCGCTCGCTGCAACAAGCCGGGAAACAGGTGTTTTTTGACAGCAGCAAAGCGGCTTTGGCGGCCGGTTTGGAAGCTGCCCCCTGGCTGGTGAAACCCAACGATGAAGAGCTGGCAGACTGGGCCGGTCGGGAGCATCTGAGCCGGGACGAAATGATGGAAGTGGCTGAGCAACTGGCCTGTCAGGGCGTAGAAAATGTGGTGGTGTCACTGGGCGCGGAAGGCGTGATGTGGCGCAACCGTGAAGGCTGGTTGCATGGGCAGCCGCCGACAATGAATGTGGTCAGTACCGTCGGGGCCGGGGACACCCTGGTTGCCGGTCTGTGCTGGGGCGTTCTGAATGAATGGAATAAGCAAGAGACACTGAGTTTTGCCACCGCACTGTCGGCACTGGCGGTTAGCCAGGTCGGGGTTGGGGTCGAGGATCTCAGCGCAGTGCAGGCGCTTCAGGAAAGTGTCCGTGTCTCCGGATGTCACGTGAATGCGAACAAGGAACAGAGGGTAATATCATGAGAATTTCAGTTGTAACAGCTTGCCCGAGCGGGATTGCCAATAGCATCATTGCCGCCGGTTTGCTTGAACAAGCCGCCGCCGAACTGAAGTGGGCGGCCGATATTGAATGTCAGTCATCGGTCATCTCAGGTCGTGTCTTGAGTGAGCAGCAGATTGCCGAAGCCGATTGCGTGGTGATCGCGGCCAATACTTCGGTTGATACACGTCGGTTCGTGGGGAAGAAGGTCTATGAATCCGGTATTGATGCCTGTCTGGCGGATCCCAAAACATTCCTCGAGCAGGCCGTAGCGCAGGCTCAGGTACTGCAAGAAGCGCAAGTCACGACAGCGGCATCCGCCGAATTAACCTCGGGTACGAAGAAAATTGTCGCCATTACCGCGTGTCCGACCGGGGTGGCGCATACCTTTATGGCCGCCGAAGCCCTCGAAGAAGAGGGCAAGCGCCAGGGCCACAGCATTAAAGTGGAAACCCGCGGCTCTGTTGGCGCGAAAAACCAGCTGACGGCGGATGAGATCGCTGCCGCTGATCTGGTGATCATTGCGGCGGATATCGAAGTCGATCTGGCTCGCTTTGATGGCAAGAAGCTGTACAAAACCAGTACCGGGCTGGCGCTGAAGAAAACAGCCCAGGAGCTGGAGAAAGCCTTCGCGACGGCCAGTGTCTACCGCCATGAATCAGGCGCGACCCCCGAAGCTGGCAATAACACTGAAAAAACCGGTGCCTATAAGCACCTGATGACTGGGGTTTCCCACATGCTGCCGCTGGTGGTGGCCGGGGGTCTGGCGATTGCGCTCTCCTTTGTATTCGGGATTGAAGCTTTTAAAGAAGAGGGCACGCTGGCCGCTGCGCTGATGACGATTGGCGGTGGCTCGGCTTTTGCCCTGATGGTGCCGGTGCTGGCCGGGTTTATCGCCTTCTCCATTGCTGATCGTCCGGGCCTCGCGCCGGGCTTGATTGGCGGGATGCTGGCCAGCTCGACCGGGGCCGGTTTCCTCGGCGGGATTGTGGCGGGCTTTCTGGCCGGTTACAGCGCCAAGTTTGTCGCGGATCGCCTGAAACTGCCGCAGTCGATGGAAGCCCTGAAACCGATCCTGATCATCCCGCTGGTGGCGAGCCTGTTTACCGGTCTGATCATGATTTACATCGTCGGTGGACCGGTGTCTGCGGCCATGACCGGCCTGACCGAGTTTCTGAATAACATGGGTTCGGCCAATGCTGTGCTGCTGGGGATCATTCTGGGCGCGATGATGTGCTTCGACCTGGGCGGACCGGTTAACAAAGCGGCCTATACCTTCGGGGTCGGCCTACTGGCTTCGCAAACTTACGCGCCGATGGCAGCCGTGATGGCGGCAGGCATGGTGCCGGCACTCGGTATGGGGCTGGCGACGTTCCTGGCGAAGCGCAAGTTCAGTACCAATGAAGCCGAAGCGGGTAAAGCGTCCTTTGTTCTGGGGCTGTGCTTTATCTCTGAAGGGGCGATCCCGTTTGCTGCCCGCGATCCAATGCGAGTGATCCCAAGCTGCATGGCGGGTGGTGCGTTGACTGGTGCGTTGTCGATGCTGTTCGGGGCCAAACTGATGGCACCGCATGGGGGGCTGTTTGTGCTGCTGATCCCGAATGCTATCACCCCGGTGCTGATGTATCTGGTGGCGATTGCTGCGGGTACTCTGGTCACCGGCGTCACGTATGCCTTCCTGAAGAAGACGGAGCAAGTACAACTGGTTCCGGCACCAGCCAAGTAATTGGTCCATTGGTGAATGCGTTCGGCACAGGTTTTCGGTTCCAGTCCGTTGACTCAGTCTAAGCCAGGCCGATAAAAACGAAAGCCCCGGCATGATTTTCATGCCGGGGCATTGCCACCGCTGCCTACAGTTGATTGAGCCCGCCGAGCTGTGAGTTCATTCCCCTATACATGCACATTGTGCCAAAGCACATCAGAACTCAGTCAAGCCGACCCATCTGTTATAGTTTGTAGACATTCCGTGCGTTGAATAACAGTGTTTCCACTGTGTTTAGCGCTTTATTGTTATAATTTGTTGTTGTTATTTATTGTTACTCCCCAAGTTTATTGTTTTGACTTATGTTTTTATTGTTCTTGTTCTACCCGAACCAGAGTCTCGCCATCCATGATCACCAGGTACGAGTGACCCGCTTCCACATTTTCCCCGCATAAACTGAAGGCCGATAAGTTACTGCCGCTGCCGAGAAAAAGCTCCCCGGCACAGCCATTCAAGATCTGCTGGCTGGAAATCTGACCTTTTTGTATCTTGCTGCTGGCAAACATACTGCTGGTCAGCACACTGATGTCGAGATCGGCAAAACTGAAAAAGCGAATGTAGATTTTGTCCGTATCAGTCGGCTGACTGTAGCGGATCGCCGTCAGTTGAGACTCGGTATCGGCTTCAGTGTCATTCCAGGACAGGAGCCAGTATTTTTCGCCGTTGTTGGTGACCAGTGCCGACACGGTATTGAGTACCGTCTGGCTGTTGGTTTCCATTGCTCCGACATCGACCGTGAGCGGTGTATTTGTCGTCCAGCGCTCGGTATGCCGTTGAACGGCTTCGACACTATTGCTGGCAACGCGGTTGCCGGAATCAAACAGGGCGCTGCTGTCTCCACTCTGTTTGAGGAAGTAGTCTACGGCTTGCGTAGTCGTATTGATAAACGCAAAGCTGACTTCTTTTCCGGCGGATTGATCCTGGTCTGCAGTCTGGGTGGAAGAGCTACCACCACCACAAGCGGCTACAGCCATGAACACTCCGATTGCTAGCGTTGCCCTCATCATGTCAGGAACCTCGTTGTAATTATTTATGAAGCTCAAAGTAAGCATATTGCAAGTGCTGGTGATTTTTTGATGAATCACGGGGAGAAAAATGAGTTTTTAATAACCAACTGAATTGGAATGAAAATTAGGCTCTCACTAGTGAGAATCTGTGGTGAGACGGGGTTAAGATGGCAGCGAGACACCGATTTTTATCCGGTTTGAGCCATGGGTGTGATTGTCAAGAAGATGTGCGAGCAACCGTGCAGGATGAGACGTATGTCGCACATTAAAGATAGATTACAGATAAATGCCTGACTAAAACGCTCAGTTATTTCGCAAACATAAAAATGTTTCTCATTAACACATCCGACGTTTCAGACCACTCATATCGAGCAGGCGAGTGGAGATTTCTTCGACCGATAATGAGGTGGTATTGAGGTACGGAATCGCTTCGCGCCGGAACATCGCCTCGACCTTATTCAGCTCGGTTTCGCATTGCTCCTGGCTGGCATAATCACTGTTGGCGTAGCGCCCATTTCGGATCTCAACCAGGCGTTCGGTGCCGATCGTCAGGCCATATGTTTTGTAGCGGAACGGCTCGATGGCTGCCGGGAGTTTCAGCTTGTTCATGTCCTCGGCAATGAACGGATAATTCACCGCGCGGATCCCGAATTGCATGGCCAGATACAGGCTGGTCGGGGTTTTACCGCAGCGGGAAACCCCCAACAAAATGATGTCGGCCTGCTCTAAATTGTTCAGAGAAACCCCGTCATCATGGGCCAGGGTATATTCAATGGCCGCGATGCGATCCTGGTAACTGGCAGCATCTTTGCTAATACTGTGAGAGCGGTGCAGCATGGGTTTGGGCTCCATCTGCAAATCCTGTTTGAGCGGCTCGACCAGGGCATTCAGAATGTCATAAAAGTTGGCATGGCTTTGTTCAATGACCGCTTTGATTTCCGGCAGCACAATGGAGTAGAACACCAGGGGTTTGATCCCGGTTTCTTCATAGGCGCGATTGATTTTTCGCTGGACGTCTTGGGCGCGTTCGGCAGTTTCGACGAAAGGCAGGGTCGTTTGGCGGGTCTCAATGGGAAATTGCCCTAAAACTGCATGGCCAAGTGTTTCAGAAGTAATCGCTGTACCGTCAGAAACGTAAAACACATCACGAAAATTGGATTTGCGCTGCATAAAAAGTTGAATCCTTAAAAATTATCTGTAACTTAGAGAGCATTAATACTTATAACAATAACCTGACAGGGTATCTATTCTTGTTTTACATACTTTTTGTAAAACAAAATACCTCAGCGAGGCACTATTGTGACGCAGTATTTTTTTAACTGCCAGAGCAATCGTTTTCGTTGAGGGGCTGCCCACATAAACTGTTGAATCCAATAAAGGAGAGTTGCCGTGCAACAGAATGTTGTTTGGTATGACGCTTTATCAATGAACGATGTTGATAAAGTCGGTGGAAAGAATGCATCACTGGGCGAAATGGTCGCGAACCTGGCGAATGCCGGTGTAAAAGTACCAAATGGATATGCCACGACTTCGTATGCATTCAATCAGTTTCTTGAAGCAAACGATCTAAACGATCGCATCCACGATCTGCTTGATGAGCTCGATGTGGACGATGTCAGTGCGTTGCAAAAGGCTGGAGAAACGATCCGCAATTGGGTTCTGGAAGCACCGCTGACAGCTGAGCTGGAGCAAGAAATCCGTGAATGCTACAAAACGTTGGGCGAAGGGGACGACATGCTGTCTGTGGCAGTACGTTCTTCCGCAACCGCTGAAGACTTGCCGGATGCATCGTTTGCAGGCCAGCAGGAAACTTTCCTGAACGTTCGTGGTATCGATGCGGTGATTGAAGCGGTGAAACATGTATTTGCTTCGCTGTTCAACGACCGTGCAATTTCTTACCGTGTCCACCAGGGCTTTGAGCACAAAGGCGTTGCGCTGTCGGCAGGCATCCAGCGCATGGTGCGCTCTGATGTCGCTTCATCCGGGGTGATGTTTACGCTGGATACGGAGTCTGGCTTCGATCAGGTAGTCTTTATCACCTCATCCTGGGGTCTGGGCGAAATGGTTGTTCAGGGCGCGGTGAACCCGGATGAGTTCTACGTGCACAAACCAACCCTGGAAGCGGGTCATCCGGCGGTTGTGCGTCGTACCTTTGGTTCGAAGCAAATCAAAATGGTTTACGCTGGCGGTCGCGAGCTGGGTAAACAGGTTGAAATCCTGGACACCACCGACGAAGAGCGCAAGCAGTTCTCGCTGACGGACGCTGAAATCGAGTCCCTGGCGAAGCAAGCGATGATCATCGAGAAACACTACGGTCGTCCGATGGACATCGAGTGGGCAAAAGATGGCGTGACCGGCGAGCTGTTCATTGTTCAGGCGCGTCCGGAAACGGTTCGCTCTCGTGATGACGGCACTGTGATGGAGCGTTTCCACCTGAGCGGCGCGAGTAACATTCTGGTTGAAGGCCGTGCCATCGGTCAGCGCATCGGTACCGGTAAGGTTCGCGTGGTCTCTGACCTGAGCCAGATGGATCAAGTTCAGAAAGGCGACGTGCTGGTTGCTGACATGACGGACCCGGATTGGGAACCGGTCATGAAACGTGCTGCGGCGATTGTCACCAACCGTGGCGGTCGTACCTGTCACGCTGCGATTATCGCGCGTGAGCTGGGTATTCCGGCTGTTGTGGGTTGCGGCAATGCAACAGACACGCTGGTGAACGGTCAGGAAGTCACAGTTTCTTGTGCGCAAGGCGAAACCGGCTTCATTTATGAAGGCGAGCTGGCCTTTGAAGTACGCCGATCTGCTGTGGACGATCTACCGAGCCTGCCGCTGAAAGTCATGATGAACGTGGGTAACCCGGACCGTGCTTTTGACTTCGCGTGTATCCCGAACGAAGGGGTTGGCCTGGCGCGTCTGGAATTCATCATCAACAAGATGATCGGCATTCACCCGAAAGCGCTGCTGAACTACAGCGAGCAGTCGGATGAGCTGAAAGCTGAAATCGACCAGCGTATCGTGGGTTACAGCGATCCGGTTGAGTTCTACATCCAGAAGTTGACCGAAGGGATCTCGACACTGGCCTCTGCATTCTGGCCGAAGCGTGTCATCGTTCGGATGTCTGACTTCAAATCGAACGAATACCGCAACCTGCTTGGCGGCGTTCACTTCGAACCGACTGAAGAGAACCCGATGCTGGGTTTCCGTGGCGCTTCTCGCTACATTTCGCCGAAGTTTGAAGACTGTTTCGCGCTGGAATGTGAAGCGATTAAACGTGTTCGTGAGCGCATGGGTCTGAAGAATGTGGAAATCATGATCCCATTCGTCCGTACCGTGAGCGAAGCGGCTGGCGTCATTGACCTGCTGGCGAAGTTCGACCTGCGTCGCGGCGAGAACGGCCTGAAAGTCATCATGATGTGTGAGCTGCCGTCGAATGCAATTCTGGCAGATGAGTTCCTCAAGTACTTTGACGGCTTCTCTATCGGCTCGAACGACATGACACAGCTGACGTTGGGTCTGGACCGTGACTCCGGTGAAATCGCCCATATGTTCGATGAGCGAAACGACGCGGTGAAAGCGATGCTGTCGATGGCGATTAAAGCGGCCAACAAAGCCGGTAAATACGTCGGGATCTGTGGTCAGGGTCCGTCGGATCACGAAGATCTGGCAGACTGGCTGATGGAGCAGGGCATCGATTCTGTTTCACTGAACCCGGACACTGTGGTTGAAACCTGGTTGCACCTGGGTGAAAAACACGCATAAGTAACAGGCTAACCGTATCTGGTTAACTGTCTGGTCTGCACCTATGACTTGCTGGCGAATGTCCGGCAAGCTAGGTGCGGACTTTTTTGTACCTGGAGAATGGTGATTGCTTAACCCGAGCCACATGGACAGAAGATCTCCGGTGCAAACAGCGGCTCATAATATGTAATCTGTTTGATAATCAAGTTGTGCTCAGTTAGTATGCCTGAATCAAGGTTGGAGCTAATGAAGGGCGAATGAAACCAAGGATTTACCTGATACCGGGCACCATGTGCACCGCGCAACTCTGGTGCCGGATCACGCCATACCTTGAATCTGCCGTTGAACTGATTCACCTCCCGCCGTATCAGCATGCTTCGCTCTCAGCCTATTTCAACCAATTGAACCAGTCCCTTCCTGAAACCCCTGTCCATTTGGTCGGTTTTTCTTTGGGGGGCTATCTCGCCACTCGTTTTGCCACGCAGTTTCCATCGCGGGTCGGACAACTGTTTGTGATATCCAATACACCGTGTGCCTTGGGCCAGACAGAACTCACCGCGCGACAGCAAGCGCTGGCACTGGTAGAGCGCTATGGATACAAGGGGATCAGTCGCAAGCGCGCGGCTGATCTTCTGGATCGCAAACCTCAAGCGCGCCAGTCTGATGGGTCGGATGAAACCGGCACGGATGAAAATCGTGTGTATGAAACGGGCAGAGATGAATCGGTGATTGACATCATCATTGAGATGGATCGCGTGCTGGGTGAGCAGACATTCAAGCTGCAACTACAGACAGCCTCGGCGCGGCAAGATCTGATGGCGGATCTGTTAGCGGCTGATTTTCCTACCTCGTTTTACTACAGCGACAGCGATCCACTGCTCCAAACCGACTGGTTTCAGCGTTTGAAAACTCATTCTCAAGATGGGCGCTGTCATTTTTTGCCCACATCTGGTCGCGGGCATATGCTTCCGCTGGAAAAACCACAGGAACTGGCGCAGCATTTGCTCGACTGGCTATCTCTGAAATCCTGACGTACTTATTTTATTTGACCTGGCCCCGGTGTTGTTCTCCGGGCGATGTGCTGGTTGTGTCGATGGCCTGGCGCTGAATAACATCAGCGTCAGCTTTATGGTTTGTTTCACAAGGAGTCTATATGTATCGATCGGCATTGCAGTTTTTCCGGGGAGAGGGCGGACGTTATTTTTTCGTCAATGGTTTCACGGCGTTGGCGTTCTCATTTATCTTGCCGATCATGAGTCTGTTTCTGGTCAAGCAGCTTGGCCTGGATCCGAGCTATATTGGCGTGTACACCGTCAGTGTGGCCATCTCGGGGATGGTGATCAGCCACCGTTTGGGGGCACTGTCTGATCGGGGTGTTGCGGATAAGAAACTCTTTTTGTTCGGTGTGTCTGGGATTGCCGCGGCCGCATTGGGTTTCTCGCTAGCGACCGCGTTCTGGCAGGTGCTGCTGACCGGCGTGCTGTTCATGGGGCTGGGCAGTGCGTCGATCCCGATGATCTTGGCGATGATCCGGCGCTATGCCGAAAGCTCGGGACAGGACAGCACCCGGATCAACTCACAAATGCGATCCTCTGTCTCCTTGGTGTGGATCATCGGCCCGGCGCTGGCGTTTGCTTCGGTGGATCATTTGGGGTTTCAGGGAAATTTCCTTCTGGCCGGGTCAATTGCGGTATTGGTGGGGCTGTATGCCTGGCAGGTGATATCCGGTGACAGCCGTCGCCCAGTGCCACGGGCATCTGAAAAGAAAACGCTGGATGCGGCGCAAAGCGGGTCGCGAGGGACTTCGCGGTTGCCACGGCGGGTTTGGATCCTCGGGATGGTGATTTTTCTGGCCAATATGGCCAATAGTACCTATATCACCAGCATTCCGCTGTATCTGACCGAGACGCTCGGGATGTCGACTTCTTTCCCCGGTATCCTGATTGGGCTGACGGCTGCGTTTGAAATCCCGGTGATGCTGTTGTCAGCGCGCTGGGCCAGCCGCTATGGCAAGCGTCTGGTGATTTTGTGTAGTTTTGTGCTGGCGGCTGTGTTTTACATCGGCCTGCAACTGGCCGAAACGCCAATGACGTTTGTGGCGCTGCAAGTGTTGAACGGTCTGTTTTTCGGCGTGTTTGTTGGCCTCGGGATCAGTCTGCTTCAGGATGAAGCGCCGGAACATGTCGGGAAAGCATCTGCGTTCTATACCAATGCGATGGCCGCCGGCACCATGGTCGGGACATCATTGATGGGCGTGGTTGCGGGGACTTTTGGTTACAAGCAGGCCCTGTTGATCAGCTTGGGTGCGATCACGCTGGCCTTTACTCTGTTGTTGATCATCGAGCTTCGTGCGCGATGGATGCAGTCGCAGCAGACGCGTGCAGCGCAGTGTTCTTCCCATTAGTTCTGTTTTTAAATGATGCCGGGTTGATATCCATTTGTGGGTTACAGCCAGAATAAGACCATCACGAACATCGCCAGCAGGGCCAGATTGATATTCTGAATCACCTGCTGGCGGTGCAGTTGTTTCATCATATCTTCTGAAAACTGGGCCATTTGCACCTGCTCCCGATTGGGTCTTTTCCCGAATGTTCCGGGTTGTTTGGGTTGGGTCACAGACTGCGGTGCGGCGTCGATAGTCAGCGACGGCCGAGCGGAGGACAGTGAAGGTGTCATACGGGCCCGGATCAGCGTGGCCGAGGCGACAGCGCCATTTGCCCATCTCAGTTGATCGCCGCTGACATAGAAGTCATTTTCGCAGCCCTGGCGGAAGATGTCGGCAAACGCCGGTTGCTGATGGGCCATCGAATCAAACTCAATCGTGCCTTTGCTCCCGTTGGATAACTCAACGTAATAATTGAGCTGTCGATAGAGATAAGTCGCCCGAACCAGAGTGACGGGTTCAGCCGGAAGTAGGGTATGGGAGTGGGTTAACGTCATGGCAATTTCCTTTCGTAGAGCAATCTGAGCTGTGTGATGTTGAGTTTGGGTTGTCTGGTTATACGGACGAACTAGTGAACATTTCTCACGGCACGGACAAAATGTTTCTGTGGTCGGTTGTTTCCCGGCGCATGCAGGCCATCATCGACCCAGTGGCCTTTGAGGCTGGTGTGCTGAACTCCGGGAATCGCCAGCCCCTGCTCGGGACGGTGTTGGCTTGCCAGCAGTGCATCACTCGGGCTGCGGCCAAACTGGATGGTGGCTGCGCCGGCAATACCTTTCACACTGGTTGAACTCCAGTACAGGGCATAGTCGATTTCTCCGGATTCCCGTTGAAAGGGTGAGGTGACAAATCGGGGCGAGATCGGTGGCTTGCCGGTACCGACACGGCGGTAGTCGACAATGCTCTGAAGCTCTTTGATATTGGGAACCCGCCAGTCGGCGTAGCCGCCGCTGCTGAGGTTTTCGGCATATTTCAGGGCATCTTGCCAGCTGAGTGGTCGCAGGCTGTCGAGCGTGCTCCACATCAGCCCGGTGGCGACATCTGAGACTGTTCCGTCGCCATTATCAATCAGGTGGTTCTTGCCGTAATCCGGATTCCCCCGCACCAGCCGGACAGAGAAGCGGCGCTCTTGCGAGGACTCGGCTGGATAGGCTTTGAGCTGACCTGTGGTGAAGTTGACGGTATACACCACTTCACCACGGGTTAACTCGCTGTTTGCCAGGCGCGTCCGTGTGGCGAAAACGGCATTCAGGTCGTGGGATCCCGTGGACTTAAACTCAAAGTATCGGGTGTCGAGAAAAGGCGCGGCATCGGTTGCGGATGTCACCACCTGGCGCGAGCTTACTTCCTGGCGTCCCGAAAAATTCACCAGCGAGAACAATTCTTTAGCACTTGGCAATCGCCAATCAGAATAGCCGCCGAGGTTCGCGTGCGCTGCGGCTTCTTCTGCTTGTGTCAGGCTCATCTGTGTCGCGTCCTTCTGCCACATTAATCCCGTGGTCTGGTCGGTTACCGTGCCGTCGCCATTGTTGAGATATTGCGACATTGGGGCAGCATATTGTGCATCCTGTCCGGCAAACGGCTGTTGTGTCGGCGGGCAGGGGATGGCTTGCGGGGATTGGTCAAAACATTGATCCTGGCCGCTGTCGACGACGGTATACGGGAACAGGGTCTCGGCTTGTAAATCATAAGCCGATGCAGCGTAAGTCGGCTGGCGCTTTTCGTGGATGCATGCCGTCAGGGCGAATGCACTGAGGAATAGTGTAACAAGCTTGATCATCATGAATGCCTTACGGGTTCTCATCACTGACATCTCAGGCATATTGCGCTCGCGCCAAGGCCTGGTTGATTCTCTGTTCAATGGCTTTGCGCGTTCCTTTAAACAACTGGCCCCGGTGCAGCATGTACCATTCATTCGATGCGCCGGAGTCGTTGATGATTTTGAAGCCGCGATGGATCACGATCTGACGCTTGAGGGCGGAGTCGTCACGGCCTTTCGAGCCGGATTTCAGCGCGATTTGCTTGTCGCACCACCAGTCGATCCGCGCTTTCAGTGCATCCAGCTCACCGGAGATCACTTGCTGATTGACTTTGGCTTTCCAGTCTCCGGCGTTCCCGGTGGCGTTTTCCACCAGATGTTCCCGGTAAACCAGTCGCTCAACCACCGGAAGAAGCGGTTCTGAACTGAACAGACGCGTGTTGCGTTGCGCCCGGCGGGTGCCGAGTGGGTTTGCCAGAAACTTCAACAGAGACATGCTTTTTCCTCCCTCATGGTGATTAACGTGACTAAGAATAAAGTCACAATGGTCAGCAAAAATGGAAAGAATGAGGAGGAAATAAGGAAATGGAATAACATACATTTTAAATGTATGATTGGTCTAAGGTGATTTTGCCAGCCTGTTGATGAAAAAATCCAATCAGGGGAAGAGCTTATGGGTGACTTTGAATTTCTGGTGCTTGCCAGGGTATTGCATGTTTCAGGGGTGGTGATGTGGATTGGCGGGGTCGCCTTTGTGACGACAGTGCTGATCCCATCCCTCAGAAAGACGACGGATGCCGAGCAGCGTTTAGCGCTGTTTGAACAGCTGGAGGGCCGGTTTGGTTTACAGGCGAAGCTTACGACCCTGATCACCGGCGCCAGCGGCTATTACATGCTGGAAACGCTCAATGCCTGGGATCGCTATCTGCATCCACAGTTCTGGTGGATGCACCTGATGACCGCTGTGTGGGGGATCTTTACTCTGGTGCTTTTTGTGCTGGAGCCTTGGGTCCTGCACCGATGGTTTCATCAGCAGGCTGTGAAAAATAGTGAGCGGGCTTTTGTCTGGTTGCACCGCATGCATCAGGGATTGCTGAGCCTCAGTTTGGTTGCAGTCTTCGGCGCTGTGGCCGGGGCCAACGGGTATGCATTTTAGGTTCAGGCTGAACCGGGCAGTGGGTTCAGGGACTCAGGTGTGGCCTGAAATGAAAAATGCCGCCCCGTGGAGCGGAGGCGGCAAAGAGCAAGAGGTTATTTATAGTTATCTTTCAGCTAGTTATTGATTAAGCTGCTGGGTAAGTTTTGTAACGTACACCCATCATTTGTTCCATACAGTGAACAACCTGGCAGCTGTAGCCGAACTCGTTATCGTACCAGATGTACAGCACGCAACGCTTATCTTGAGCAATCGTCGCCTGGCCGTCAACAACACCCGCGTGGCGAGAGCCAACGATGTCTGTTGAAACGATTTCGGTTGATTGTGTGTAATCAATCTGACCGGACAGTGGTGAGTTAATCGACATCTCACGCAGGTAGTTGTTCAGCTCTTCAGCAGAAACATCTTTTTCCAGGTTCAGGTTGGCAATCGCCATAGAGACGTTTGGCGTCGGGACGCGGATCGCGTTACCGGTCAGTTTACCCGCCATTTCCGGCAGCGCTTTCGCAACGGCTTTCGCAGCACCGGTTGAGGTCAGAACCATGTTCAGCGCTGCAGAACGGCCACGACGGTCGCCTTTGTGGAAGTTGTCGATCAGGTTCTGGTCGTTGGTGTACGAATGAACCGTTTCGATGTGACCAGACAGTACGCCGTACTTGTCGTTCACCGCTTTCAGAACCGGTGTGATGGCGTTGGTGGTGCAGCTGGCTGCGGAGATGATCTTGTCTTCATCCAGAATCACAGACTCGTTGACACCGAAGACCACGTTTTTGATGTCGCCTTTGCCTGGTGCAGTCAGCAGAACTTTCGCAGCGCCCGGAGAGGTCAGGTGCTGGCTCAGGCCTTCAGCGTCACGCCACATACCGGTGTTGTCGACAACCAGCGCGTTGTTGATACCGTAGGCGGTGTAGTCAACTTCTGCCGGGCTGTTCGCGTAGATCACCTGGATGTAGTTACCGTTCACGATAATTGCTTTACGCTCTTCATCGACAGTAATGCTGCCGTTGAACTGACCATGAACAGAATCACGGCGCAGCAGGCTGGCACGTTTTTCCAAGTCGCCACCTTTACCGCGAACCACGATGGCACGCAAGCGCAGTGGGTAACCCTGACCGCTCTTGTCAATCAGCAGGCGAGCCAGCAGACGACCGATACGACCGAAGCCGTACAGTACGACATCACGTGACTCAAGAGACAGCGAGCTGCTCAGTGACTCAGCCAGTGCAGTTTGCAGGTAATCTGTCAGGTTGTTTTCGTCTTCGTTCTTGCTCCAATAGTCGTGCGCCAGGCGGCCAACATCGACGCGGCAAGGGGACAGGTCCATTTCGGTGAGTGCTTGAACCAGTGGCAGAGTCTGTGCTGGCGATAGTTCATTGCCGGTGTAACGGCGTGCAAAGCGGTGTGCTTTGATGATATCGATGACAGAGGCGTTCACGATTTGGCGACCGAACAGCAGGACTTCAACGCCTTTCTGACGGTATAGCTGGCCAAGTAGTGGTGAGATGGATTCTGCATTGGTTTGGCTTGTTTGCCAGTCTAGAAGATATTTTTCCGGACTCATCTTTGCTTAGGACCTTTCACGTTGGGGAAAAGAAACAGGCATTAACCCTGTTCGTTGTTGTCATTTTTATGCGGCGCAGTGTAACGTTTGCGTCGTTTTTATCCTAGTAAAATTAATGGCTTGGAAAGTGTGATCGGGATCGGTTCGGGCCAGTGATCGTGGTCATGTTTTTCACGTCCGGCGTCATACGGCTGACATCAATTCGTCATACTTATTTTTTAACGATTCATTTACCTTTTGCTCATTGATCAGAGACTTAGTCCAAACGAAGTACGTAAACAATGAGTTTCTTTCAAGAAGGGCTGCGAAAAGCAGGTGAAAAGTAATGGTATTTAGGGATTGGGCGGAGCTTCGGCTGAGTTATTCTGCGTGAGAAGCATAACATTCATAAAAACTGCTGTCAGACGATGAAGAAATAGCCGAACTCAGTGCTGATTTCTTTTTGATTGGTGGTGTTCACTTCTATGTATACGGTTTCTGGCGCTTTATGCTGCTGGTCTTCAGTGCTGCTCTTTAGTTGTACGGGGGAGCATTTATATCGATTTGCTCCCCCTGATTCTGATCAGACTTGCGTCAGCAACAATCCTTCCTTGCCGGCCAGGGTGATTGCCAGATGTCCGTCTTTCACTTGCCATTCATCTCCGGTGAGCAGATCTTGCAAGACCGCGTGCTCAACGCCCAGTTGCCAGATCGGGAGGCTGAGGGTTTTGGCATGGTCGCTGTTGTTCAGCAGGCATAAGCTGAACGTATTGTCCAAGGTACGGGCGAATGCCAGTTGCTGATGTTCGGCATGGAGCCACTGGAGGCTGCCTTCCTGAAGCGCCGGGGATGACTTGCGCAACTGGATCAACCGGGTAACAAAGTCCAGCATCTCATGGGGCTGCTCGGTGCGCTCCCACGGGAAGCAGCGGCGATTGTCCGGATCCTGACCGCCTTCCAGCGCCACTTCGGTGCCGTAATACAGGCAGGGGGTCCCGACATAGGCAAACAGCATCAGCAGGGCCAGCTTCATGGTGTCCTGATCGCCGTCAAGCATGGTCAGGAATCGCATGGTGTCGTGACTGTCCAGCTGGTTCAATTGGGTGAGCTGGTTCTGCCACGGGATTTTGCCGCGGGCTTCGTTGAGCCAGTCGACCAGTTCTTCTGCGTTGATCTGGCAGCGATGATAGGCAATGTCTAACCCGGCAAAGAAGGCCCGTACCGGGTGGGCAAAGCCGTAATAGTTCATGGCCCCGTCTTCCTGATCGCCTTGTAGCCACTGGGTGGCTTCAAAGAAATGCTCGCCCAGCACATAGCTGTCGGGGTTGACCGACTTGGCGGCGTCACGGAACGCTTTGACGTAGTGGGCGTTATTGACCGCCCCGGCGCCTTCTCCCAGCATATGGATCACATCGAAACGCCAGCCGTCAATCTGATAGGGGGGTTGCAGCCAGTGCTTGATCACGGCTTCCTCACCGGCATAAATAAAGTCCTGCACGGCCGGGTTGGAGAAGTTCAGTTTCGGCAGCGAGCTGATCCCTTTCCAGCCAATGTATTCATTGCTGTCGCCGTCGAACTGATAGTACTCGCGATAGGTTGAGGTCGGATGATTGTAGGCGCCGGGCTCACCTGTGTTGCGTTGGTGCTTATCAAACCAGGGATGATCAACCGAGGTATGGTTATAGACGGCATCCAGGATAATTTTCATCCCGCGCTGGTGGAGATCCCCGACCATGTCCGCAAACTGTGCGTTGGTGCCCAGGTGCGGGTCGACCTGGTGATAATCGGTGGTGTCGTATTTATGGTTACTCGGCGCGGTAAAAATCGGGTTGAGATAGAGCGCTGTGATCCCCAGCGTCTGGAGATAATCCAGCTTGCTGTGAATCCCGGCTAAATCGCCGCCGTAAAATTCATTCGGCCCGTTCCCTTCATGATAGTCAGACACCGGCGCGCCCCAGGCTTTCGCGACCGTTGGCCGTTCATCGCCCCGCAGGCAGTATTCATCTGACTGGACGCTGATGCTTGGATCGCCGTTGGCAAAACGATCCGGGAAAATTTGGTAAAACACCTGCTGTTTGACCCAGGCCGGTGGTTGATCCCGGCGGTTGAACTTAAAGTGGGCTTCTTTGCCCGGCACCCGCGGGGTCACGCCCTGTGCGTGTAGCCACCACTGGCGGTTGTTCTGCATGATCTTAAAACAGTAGTGGGTGAGGGGAATATCGCTGTTGAGCGGGATCTCCCCATGCCAGTATTGCAGGCGGCCGCAGGTTTCGCCGCGCGCCATGTCGAGCAGCTCTTCCTCGTTGTCTGGTTCGCAGCGGACAAAAATGGCTGAAATCTGACGGTCGGATTCGCTGACCATCGTGACTTTCAGGTGGTGCTGGGTCGGTGTCACCCAAAAGGCATCCTGACCATGGAACAAGTAGGGTGTCTTCATCATTCTTCTTCTCTACCATGCATGGGAGGTTAATGTGGGACACCATACTGGCTCTGGCACGTGATGAAATCCACCCCAGAAGGGGCTTAGACGGCGTAGTCCGGGAGGCGTAGAAAGAGTTTTGGAAATGCTTCACATTCTTTCAGATAGCACAGCGGCTGGTTTTCATCGCCATTTCTTGCTGGCGAAGGGGCATGCTGTCAATTAATTCAGTGAGGTAGCGCCAATTTGTCACTTCACTCCAGCGGTGTTTCTCCTTGCCGTCCTTGCCGATTAAGATGGCTGTATGGGCATCCGGGGCAATATTATATTTTTGTGTCAGCATCTGAATGTCCTCAGGGCTGAACAGATTCGCAGGCTGGTTGAAGCCGTCATGGGTGATCACAATCGTGACCACATCCCGTTCTTGCAGCAGGCAATCGTTCATCAGGACCTCACGCTGGAATGCCTGAACGTGCTGATCATATTGCGGGGCAAAATAGAGAATACTGCGATGGTGCCAGTGCAGGGAGTCCGGCGGATAGGCCCGGGCGACGGGCGCGGTTGCCAACCAGGTGCCGAAAAACAGAGCCAAGCAACATAGAGCGCTAAGGGGCAGGGCATGACGGGTGAAGGTGCGACAGCAACGTTGCGGTATCATTTTCATCGGTTCTCTCCTGGACCGGGTGAGACCAATCAAACCTGGCTACATCCTTGTAACGGTGCCACGGGTTGGGCGGATCACGCTATCGTGTGTTTTGATACGCGTTAGGCTTAATCCAGTATAGCTGAAGCGTTGCGAGGCCAATATGGGTGGATTTATGCTAAGAAAGTTCGATTTTGAGGTTTATTATGATTCTACCGTGTACTGGGGCAAGTGTTCGGAGACGTAATCAATGAAGACCCGCAGACGCGCCGGCATGAATTTCGTCTGGGCAAATTGCATGACGATATCCCCCTGGTAGTTGCCTTTCAGGGTCCAGTCACTCAGCACTTCCACCACGCTGCCTTCTTCCAGTGCGCGTTTAATCACAAAATCCGGGAAGATCCCAATCCCCAGACCATCCAGCACGCCTTTCAGCCGCATCTGCGAGTGATTGACCGCATAACGTCCTTTGACCGGAACCGAATGAAATTCGTCATCTTTCACGAAGTCCCAGATGTGGTCGGTCGGTGTTTCGCCCAGGTAGATGCAATCGTGGTTCAGCAAATCAGTCGGGACGCGTGGCGTGCCGCGCTGGGCCAGATAATCCGGGCTGGCGCACAGGCTCAGGCGCACTTTGCCGATTTGTTTCAGCACCAGCCCTTCGCTTGGCTTTTCTGTTAAGCGGAACACCACGTCGATGCCTTCGGAGATCAAATCGATTTCTCCGTCAGAGGCTTTTAGCTTCAGTTCAATATTGGGGTATTGGGCCAGAAACGGCTTAACCAGCGGTTGCAGCACGATACTTAAAAAAGCTTTCGGGGCGGCAACGGTCAATGAGCCGGACGGCGTTTCATGCTCTGAGCTGGTAAATTCCACGATCTGCTTGGTGGTTTGTAAAATGGTGCAGCATTGATCGTAGATCCCCTTGCCCGACTGGGTGATCACCAGTTTGCGAGTGGTTCGCTCAAGCAGTTTGGCCGAAAGCGTCGTTTCCAACCGGGAGATCTGCTTGCTGAGCGCTGACGGGGTCACCCCCAGTTTTTTCGCGGCAGCCGTGAAGCTGCCTTCATCCACGACAATCTTAAAAACCGCCAGTTCCGGCATTAAGGCAATCAGGGTATTTGTGTCCATAGTTCAAGAGTCCTTTTCCAGGTCAGGGGATAATAGTCCGAATAGGCTTGGATTAGAATGGCTGGCGTTGAAACATCCTGTTAACTGAACATTTTTTCAGACAGATCACCTAACCTGATTATATGGACAACTGTCTGGTGAATGACGTTACGGCGTGCATTTGCAGAATCTAATGAGAGGAACATCATGTCAGCTGCATTCTACGACCAAATCAAACAGCAAATCGAACAAGTAAAAGCTGAAGGTTTGTACAAATCTGAGCGTGTGATCACTTCAGCACAAAAAGCGGCTGTTTCGATTAACACGGGCGAGGAAGTCCTGAATTTCTGTGCCAACAACTACCTGGGCCTGGCGAATCACCCGGCTCTGATCGAAGCGGCAAAAGCCGGGATGGATCAGCACGGCTTCGGTATGGCCTCAGTGCGTTTCATCTGTGGTACGCAGGACTCGCACAAAGAGCTCGAGCGCAAGCTGTCTGACTTCCTGGGAATGGAAGATACCATCCTTTATACCTCTTGTTTCGACGCCAACGCCGGCCTGTTTGAAACCATCCTGGACGCTGAAGATGCCATCATTTCTGATGCGCTGAACCACGCATCGATCATCGATGGCGTGCGTCTGTGTAAAGCCAAGCGTTTCCGCTACGCCAACAACGACATGGCTGAGCTGGAGCAACAACTGATTGCTGCAGACGAAGCGGGTGTGCGTCATAAACTGATCGTGACTGACGGCGTGTTCTCGATGGACGGCGTCGTCGCGAACCTGCCTGCGATTTGTGATCTGGCAGACAAATACAATGCGCTGGTGATGGTCGATGACTCTCACGCCGTCGGCTTCATGGGCGAGCACGGTCGTGGCACGCACGAATACCACGACGTGATGGGCCGTATCGACATCATCACCGGTACGCTGGGTAAAGCCATGGGTGGTGCATCCGGCGGTTATACTTCCGGTAAGAAAGAAGTGATCGACTGGCTGCGTCAGCGCTCTCGTCCATACCTGTTCTCGAACTCGGTTGCTCCGGCGATTGTCTCTGCGTCTCTGCGCGTGCTGGATCTGCTGGCTGAAAGCGGCTCACTGCGTGATCAGCTGTGGGACAACGCAGCGCACTTCCGTGCCCGCATGACTGAAGCTGGTTTCACCCTGGCAGGTGCTGACCACGCGATCATCCCAATCATGCTGGGTGATGCGAAAGTGGCAGCCGAGTTTGCCGAGCGCGCGCTGGCGAAAGGCATTTACGTGGTTGGCTTCTCCTTCCCGGTGGTGCCGAAAGGTCAGGCCCGTATCCGTACACAGATGTCTGCGGCCCATACTCGCGAGCAGCTGGACCAAGCAATTGATGCCTTTATCGAAGTCGGTAAAGACATGGGCATCATCTAATCCAGGCAATTGGGCATGTGTTGCCCAAACGACTTAGGCCCGAAATGACTTGGGCCTGAGATGACCTGGAACTGTACGACCAGGTTGTGAATAACGAGCAATGAATAGATTTTACTCTCCCGAACCATTGCGGGAGAGTCATTCGGACAAGAGATTATGAAAATTAAAGCGCTTTCAAAGCTGAAGCCTGAAGAAGGCATCTGGATGACCGAAGTGGACAAGCCGGAGCTTGGCCATAACGATCTGCTGATCAAGATTAAGAAAACTGCAATTTGCGGCACTGACGTTCACATCTACAACTGGGATGAGTGGTCACAAAAGACGATTCCGGTCCCGATGGTTGTCGGTCACGAATACGTGGGTGAAGTGGTCGGCATCGGCCAGGAAGTTCGCGGTTTTGAAATCGGCGATCGCGTCTCAGGTGAAGGTCACATCACCTGTGGTCACTGCCGTAACTGTCGTGGCGGCCGTACACACCTATGCCGTAACACCATTGGTGTGGGCGTGAACCGTGAAGGTGCGTTTGCAGAATACCTGGTGATCCCGGCATTCAACGCATTCAAAATTCCGGACGAGATTTCTGACGATCTGGCGTCGATTTTTGACCCGTTTGGCAACGCCGTTCACACTGCGCTGTCGTTCGACCTGGTCGGTGAAGATGTGCTGATCACCGGCGCTGGCCCAATCGGGATCATGGCAGCGGCAGTCGCGAAACACGTCGGTGCCCGTCACGTGGTGATCACCGATGTGAACGAATACCGTCTGGATCTGGCGCGTCAGATGGGTGTGACCCGTGCGGTGAACGTTGCCAAAGAGAAGCTGGAAGATGTTGTTGCAGAGCTGGGCATGACTGAAGGTTTCGATGTCGGTCTGGAAATGTCGGGCAACCCGGCGGCTTTCAACAGCATGCTGACCAACATGAACCACGGCGGCAAGATTGCGCTGCTGGGTATTCCACCTTCAGACATGGGTATCGATTGGAACCAGGTGATCTTCAAAGGCCTGATCATCAAGGGCATCTACGGTCGCGAAATGTTCGAGACTTGGTACAAGATGGCAAGCCTGATCCAATCAGGCCTGGATCTGAATCCAATTATCACCCATCACTTCAAGGTTGATGACTTCCAGAAAGGCTTCGACGCCATGCGTAGCGGGCTTTCCGGCAAGGTTATCCTTGATTGGGAATAAGATTGAGAGCGCTCCGAAAGGGGCGCTTTTTCGTTTCTACTGTGCTGTATGCATAAACAGTAAAATGGAAGATGGGACGGTATTTAGCCCCACGAATGGTCCCATTTTGGTCCCATCACGGTCCCACGGATGGTCCCAGCATCTCCTTTTTGGTCCCATCTAGTCCCATAGCGTAGCCAAGCACTTTCACTCCGGCCTCCCTTCAAATTCCTTCCAGAGCAAAACCTGTCAGTCTCATTTCATCCCTCACCATGTCTGCCAGCCAGTTGTCGATACTGAATCGTCCGCACATCCTGCTTACCTTTTCATCTGTTGATCCATTGAAGTGACAGAGCGCTTGCAAAACGCCCCGGTAGCGTTGAAAATAATACTGTATAAATAACCAGTATTTTGCAATATGAACGTCATCCCAATTTGTGCAAGTGCCGGGATCACCGGCTTTGAAAGCCCGGCCGCCGATTACCTTCAGTTACCGCTCAGCCTGGATGAACTCCTGGTTGAACATCCCAGTGCCACCTTTATCGGGCGGGCACAGGGGCGCTCGATGGAAGGTGTCGGTATATTCGATGGCGATATCCTGATTGTAGATCGACATGTCTCGGTGACAGACCACGATGTCATCGTCGCCAATTTCAATGGTGAATTCGTCTGTAAGATCATCGATACCCGGCAGCGGCGGTTACTCTCTGCAACTTCTGGGTACCCGCCGATCTGGATCGGTGGCGATGATCAGTTTTCTGTCGAAGGCGTAGTGGTCCGCTCGATACGCTGCCACCGGGCCAGCCGGTTACTGGAGGCCTGATGTTTGCCCTGGTTGATGCCAACAGCTTTTATTGCTCTGCCGAGCAGGTATACCGGCCGGACTGGCGCGGAAGGCCGATCATTGTGCTCAGCAATAATGACGGCTGTATCGTGGCCGCAAACCGCCAGGCGCGCGAAGCCGGCATTGAAAAATTTAAGTCGTACTTTGAAGTGAAGGGGCTGTGTAAAGCCAAAGGCGTGATTGTCTGCTCGTCCAACTACGAGCTCTATGGTGACTTGTCCGCCAAGATGATGGAGGTGATCGGCCGCTTTGCGCCGGAGCAACATATCTACTCCATTGATGAATCCTTTCTTTCCTTTCAGCGCTGCAGTAAAGCGATTCCGGATTTCGCGGCCCATGGCAGCTTGCTGAGACGGACGGTATGGAAAGAGTGTCGATTGCCTGTATGTGTCGGCATGGGGCCGTCGCTGACGCTGGCCAAGGTGGCGAATCACGCGGCAAAGAAAATCCCCGGCTACCAGGGCGTTTGTGTGTTGGATGAGAGCAGGGCATGGCGTTCGGTACTGGCGCAGATGACGACCCGAGACATATGGGGGATCGGTGGGCGTATCGCCAGGCGGTTATCGCTGGTGGGGATTGAAACCGCGTTGCAGTTGGCCGATATGCCGCCTGGTCTCGCCAGAAAGCAGTTTAATGTCGAACTGGAGCGGACTGTTCGAGAGCTCAACGGCCAGCCCTGCAAAGTCTGGGATGAAGCCAGGGCAGACAAGAAGCAGATCTTTTCAACCCGCAGTATGGGCCAGCGGATCACGTCCCTGACCGAACTGGAGCAGGCACTGTGTAAACACGCTGGTATTGCCGCCGCCAAGGCGCGCCGACAACAATCGCTGTGCCGCCAGATACTCATTTTTGCCGGGAACTCGCCGTACGACGAAGCGCCAGTGAGCAGACGTTTTCAGTACCGGTTTGCCTTTCCGACAGATGACACCCGGCAGCTGACACAAATCGCATCCCAAGCCGCCAAATCACTCTTTATTCCGGGTGTTCGCTACTACAAGGTGGGCGTCGGGTTAATTGACCTGGAAGATGCCCGCCATGCCCAGCAGGACTTGTTCAACACCTCCCCAGCAGATCCAACGCTGATGAAAGCTTTCGACGGCATCAATGGAAAGTTTGGTTCAGATACTGTGTTCATGGCCGCGCAGGGGATCACCCCCAAGTGGGCGATGCGCCGTGAATTCCTCTCCCCGCAGTACACCACCAAGTGGCGGGACTTGCCGATTATCAAGTGCGGTTAGGGCATTGATAGCTCATTGAAATCATCCCCATGGCTAATCGCGTGCTTAGTTTTCTGTCTGAAGAAATGTGGATTGTGATGCATATCATAAATGTCAGTAACGATTATGGTATTTTGGGGGAATGTCTCACTTTCATTCGATAGCTTGCGTGTTGTCCGGCGGTGGTAACGTTATCCAAGGGCGGTAGCATGTCTGTGAAGAGTTCAACGATCACTACACACCCCTTAGAAGTACTGTGTACGCGTAGTCGGTTTCATTGAATTTGGGCAGACCAACAGACAAAAGCCTGAAACTACTCAAAGCTCCGATGTGAGAAACGGTATTTGGCTGATTTTCATGTTCTATTGAACCAATAGTGATCAGGGAAAAGAAGACTAAACGGCTGTACTAAAACGGACTAATCAGACGTGGCGGGTATAATAAATTGTTGTGTTGATAGGGAATATCGTGCAAAAACAAAATCATATAGAAGAGCTTTACGATAGAATTCGTAAAACAGCATGTAGCCGGTTTTACGCTCATGAACGCTTACAGCTACACAACCTTGCTTCATTGTGGACTATCACATTTTTTTCAATGGGACTGATATTTATCCCTTTAGTTGATACATTTGGTTTGGAGTCTCGCTTTTCACCAAACTATACGAACTTCATACAGGTTGTCTTGGCTATTCTAATTCTGGTTTTCTCCGTACTACTTAGTTTGGCAAACTTTGCAGTTCGTTCTGATCGCATTCATCAATGCGGTATGACTCTAAATGCGTTGGCAATTCGTGTTCATAAAAGTATCAATGATGGTGCCACAGCAGAAGAGTATGCGGCTCTGGCTAAAGAATACGATGATGTTTTACAGAAACATGAAAACCACTCTTCACTGGATTACCTTTATACCAAGAACCACATGAGTAATTATTATAATAACCCATGGTACTTTCCTTTTTACATACGGATAAGGTTCACAATCCAGTTCATTCCTTATGTGCTTTTGCTTCTAGGTGAAAGTTTGTGGATATATTTAATGGTCACTTGAAATTTAATATATCATATTGTTCAAGGAGAATTCACAACGTGTAGGGTTTTTAATATTTGTTTGTTAGTGTTTAAAATCTTTTATTGCAGCTTAGATATATCGTTGTTCATCCCTTAGCATATCGTTAGCACGTAAGTGGAAATAAATAGGTTAGATATGAAAAAAAATATACCAAATCCGGTTATTGCAGTACTTGCTGATAGCCTTCCAACGTTTGAAAGTCATGCATCCATTGATAATCTTTTTTTGTTTGCTGATGCACCATCAGAGCCACCAGAAGGCTCAAAGCAAGTTAAGGTCAATGCTTGGTTAAAGCAAATAAACAAAGAGTGTGATTTTCCTTTAGTCATCCTCGGTAAGATTATAGAACCTTATATGGAATTGCCTGAATCTCCAGAGCCCCAGAATTTTTTCGGCGCTCAGTTTCAAGTGGCAGATCCAAAACAAACACTAAAGACACAACTCGAGAAAGTACTTGCAAGATGTAATTTATTTTATATTTCAGGCGGAATTATTTCTGACGGTACATCACCGACGAGCAAGGCTTTATCCGAGCTAATACAAGGTCGTGACATTCCTTCTATTGATGCCGAGTTTGAAAGGGCTCTTAGCAACGTAAATACAGAACCAAGAGAGGCTGTATCGGCTGCTTGTAATATCCTCGAATCAATATTTAAAGTTTACATCGAGGATGAAAACTTAGAAAAACCTCAGAAACAGGATCTACAGAATGTATGGAAGGTTGTTCGTAAGGATCTGGGTTTCAATACAAATAGTCTTGAAGATGATGACTTAAAGAAAATCTTGTCTGGAATTTTGTCTGTAGTTGATGGTATCGGAGCTTTTCGAACCCATGCTAGTTCAGCTCACGGTCCTGGGCGGAAAATATACAATCTAAAACCAAGGCACGCTCGTCTAGCAGTTCATTCAGCCCACACTATAGCGTTGTTTGTACTAGAAACGTGGGATGAGCGAAAGGCGACAAAAGCGTGCTAACGATGCATCCAACAGAGATTTGTCGCCCGTGGTATTTTTGATTTGCGTTGGGCTTAGTGTATAGGGTGTCATGCGGTAGTTTTCGTAGTGCATGCCAGCACCCCTTAACACGTACATGGGTTCTTCCGATTGTCAGCAGCGTCAAGTAATGTAAGGTTTGGGACTGCCATTCTACATTTGGCTAGTTTACTGCTCCTTGATGCCATGATTGTGGTATATGACCGAGTCTCGGGGCCAGTGTAAGAGTGGCTCTATAGGCTTCCATTCCAAAGTTGGCCTCCGGTAATTACGAGAGCGGACTTACCAAGTGTGGTAAAGCCTGGTGAGGGGGAGTCCATCTCATTCGTTATGCCTCCGAAATAATAGGATAATTTATGGCAAATGAAGATATGCTTCGATATGTAGAAGAAGAAAAGCGGATTAATAAAGAGTATTCTTTGGCATATGAAGAGTTAAACGAAAGGCAGCATTTGTTACAGCGACAGATTGCTCAGCAGCAAGCTCTGCTCCACCATCAAGAGCAACAACTAAACGAAAGTAGAAAAAGGCTCAAAGAAGAGCAGTTAAAGCATGAAAAAGAGCTTATGTTGGAAACTCGCGAACGAGAAAGGTTTTATGAGGAACGTGAACAAGAAATTATTTCTCGTCGGAAACAGTCAGAAGCTTTAATAAGTGCGCAGAAAGTTGAGCTAAATAGTAAACAATTAGAAATTAGAGACAGAGAAAAACAACTGGAAGCAGCCTATATAGAACTAGAACAAGAAAAGGCAAAGTATACAGAAGAAAGTAGAAAGCAGATAGAAAGTAAGTCACAAAATTATGTCAACACAGCATTGACTGGACTTGAATCTAAAGAAAATAATTTTCATTGGCTTTCAAAAATGTGGTCAGGCGTCGGCGCTTTGTCTATCGTTTGTGGCGTTATCTTTATGATAGCCTCAACTTTCTACGGCGCTGAAATTTTCCATAACTCACAGGGATTTACATGGACATATTTTCTCTACATAACGTTTAGAGGGTTAGTGGTCGTTGCAATGTTTGTTGCTCTTGCACGTTATGCATTCATTTTTAGTAATTCATATATGCATGAATCGCTAAAAAACTCAGAGCGCAGACATGCCATCAATTTCGGTAAGTTTTATTTAGAAGCGTATGGAGCCAATGCAAGTTGGGATCAAGTTAAAGATGCGTTTCAGCACTGGAATATTAGTAGCGATAGCGCTTTTACTAAGAAGAATACGACAGAGTTTGATCCTAAAATTATGGAAAATGTTGTGGAACTAAGTAAAGCAATGTCTCGAAATACCCCTAGTAGTAAAGTAGAAGCTCATTCGCAATCTAAGGTATAACAAACAATCAAGGTGTACTGCCACATTCGTGGTTTTGGTATGAGGCTTGAAGCGCTGTGCTAGTTTAGAGCGGAGCACCTTATTTCAGGCGTTAGCCTCACAAGGAGAACATATTGAGAAATTGTCTTAAATCTATACTCTTTTTATCAGCCTTTTCACCAGCATTGTTAGCTTTGGCTGGTGTAAGGTACTATTCGGTGGGGTTGGACACTGTTTTTTACCAACTTGCAGCCGTTGCCGTCATGGGAATGACTTTACCTTTTTTAATTCTTTCTCTCGTAAGAAAGCAAGCTGAGATAATTAATTTTAAAGCAAAAAAAGTTGAGTCTGCGGACTACTTGCTGCTTGTATTTCTTGGTAGCTATATTGCCCCCATAATCATGAAAGTAGCAGAAATTAATTTTGAAATAACTGCATTAATTGTTGGGATATTGTTTGTGGCAGTATGGTTTATTTCATATATTCCAACCCATCCTCTTTTGTATATAGCTAAATTCAGGTTTTACAAAGTAGAGTCTGATAGTGGTATGGTCTATGTGCTTATGGCAAAAAGAGTGATCAGAAGTCCGAAAAGCATCAAAGAAGTGAAACAAATATCAAATAGTATGTTAATGGAGTAATATATGTCGTTTAATCTTTTTGCGCTTACAAATGATCCTTCAAAAAGAATAGTAAGATTTGAACTGTCAAGTGACGTACAAAACGAATTAACAAATTATCTTACAGCACAGGAAGAAACATTTGATAAAGCTGAAGATGAAATTGAGTTTGATGGTAAATATAAACCTGATGAGGGTGAAGTCCTTTTTATTGATGGTTATGATGATATAGATGATTTATCATCTGCTATCAAAAATCCACTAAGTACAGAAGTTGTTGAACCAACAGAGGAGTTTTTTACGGCTTTGTTGACTAAATCGGCGTGAACTTTTCTTGCAGTCAGTGATCTGATCTTGTGACGTTTACTGACAGGCCACCCTCATGGGAAAAAGCACTTACCGAACAGATAACTGGAAAGAGTACAA